>NZ_JASNVZ010000027.1:0-46424 GCF_049311085.1 Sphingomonas sp. 3-13AW
CCGCTCGGGCGCGCCGCCGTCAAAGCGAATGCGAGATTCGGGCGGGCTGTAGCAAGGGGGTGCGGTTGAGGGAAGGGCAGGCGGACAACTGCGAAAGGGTCGCAAAAAGGCGCTTTTCGGAACTCGCGCGCCGGTTCGCCGCTTGAATGCGGAACCCCCTGACCCTGGAGTGCGCCGATGCCAAATGCTTCCCTTGTCTGGCCAGAACGTTTGTGGATCGTCCGACACGGGGAAAGCGCAGGCAATGTCGCACGGGACGCGGCGCATGCGGCAGGTGCGGCGCGAATCGCGATCGGCACCCGCGACGTCGACGTGCCGCTGTCCGAACGCGGCGAGGAACAGGCACGCGCGCTCGGCCAATGGTTTGCGCGCGGAGAGGCGCACGGCCGGCCGGATGCCCTGCTCGCCTCCCCCTATCTTCGAGCCATGGATACCGCGCGACTGTTTCGCGAGAACGGCGGCACCGCCTTCCCCGACGAGCCGATCTGCATCGACGAGCGCCTGCGCGAAAAGGAGTTCGGCATCCTCGACGGACTGACGACCAGCGGCATTACCCAGCTGTTGCCGGAACAGGCGGAATTCCGGCGGCTGCTGGGCAAATTCTATCACCGGCCGCCCGGCGGAGAGAGCTGGTGCGACGTGATCTTCCGCCTGCGATCGCTGATGGACACCGTCGGCCTCCATTACGGAGAGCGGCGCGTGATGATCGTCGCGCACCAGGTCGTCGTGCTCTGCCTGCGCTATGTGATCGAGCGGATGAGCGAGGCGGAGATCCTGGAAATCGACCGCCAGGGCGACGTCGCCAACTGCTCGGTCACGGAATATCGCTTCGATCCCACGCAGGGCCGCGACGGCGGGCTTTCGCTCGTTCGCTACAACGAGACGGCGCCGGTGGAGGAAAGCACGGTATCCGTCACCAGCGAGCCGGACCGCAGCGCAGGAGTACGGGGATGAGCGAGCCGACGCCGATCGACAGCGCCTGGCTCGCCGCCAATCCGGTACCCACCCATGGGGAGGGGACGAACAAGAACAGCCGAGGCCGCGTGCTCGCGATCGGCGGTTCGCGGCGGGTGCCGGGCGGGCTGCTGCTCACGGGCGAGGCGGCGCTGCGCGCGGGTGCGGGCAAGCTGATGCTGGCCACCATCGCCTCGGCCGCCCCGCTGCTCGGGGTGGCGATGCCGGAGGCGGGGGTCACGGCGCTCGCGGAAGATGATGCGGGTGAGATCGCGACCGAGACGGAGGTTCTGGCTGCCCAGACCTGCCGGTGCGACACCATGGTGGTCGGGCCGGCAATCTCCGATCGGGATGCCGCCGCCCGGCTGGTCGAGCAGCTCCTCGCCGATCCCACGCCAGAGGCCGGGATGGTGCTCGATGCCGCAGCCGTGGCCTGTGCGGCGCCGCTGTGCGAGCGGCTGGCGTCGACGTTCGGCGGGCGGCTCGTCCTGACGCCCCACCTGGGCGAAATGGCCGCCCTGTGCGAATGCGACGAGGAGGAGATCACCCGCGACCGCGAGGCCGTCGCGCTTGCGACTGCAAAGCGCTTCGGCGCCGTGCTGGTGCTCAAGGACAGCAGCACGCTGGTCGCAGCCCCCGACGGCAAGACGTTGCTGCGCTATGCCGGCGGCGGCGTCGGCATGGCGACGGGAGGTTCGGGCGATGTGCTGGCAGGCGTGATCGCCGGGCTCATCTCACGAGGGGCGTCGCCGCTGGTGGCCGCGGCCTGGGGCGTGTGGCTCCACGGCGAGGCCGGGCGCGCGCTGGCAATGACGCTGGGCCCGATCGGCTTTCTGGGACGTGAGCTGCTGCCGCAGATCCCGCGCTTGCTGCCGCGCTGATCGTGCGGACGAAGTTGATCGCGGGGGAATTCCGTTCGGGCCGCAGTTAGAGTATCGCGCCGGGCCATGAACCGCCCTGCGCTCTCGATCGTGATCCCCTGCTACAACGAAGAAGCGTGCCTGGAGGCGCTTCACGCCCGCGTGTCCGCCGCGGCGCGGGCGGCGGTGGGGGCAAGCCATGAGATCGTGCTGGTCAACGACGGCTCACGCGATGGCAGCTGGCCGGTGATGCAGCGGATCGCCGCGGCCGACCCGTGCGTGGTTGCGATCAACCTGTCGCGCAACCACGGCCACCAGCTCGCGCTCACCGCGGGACTGGACCTGTGCGCGGGCGAGCAGATCCTGATCCTGGATGCCGACCTGCAGGACCCGCCCGAGCTCCTCGCCGACATGCGCGAGACGATGGTGCGCGAGAGCGCGGATGTCGTCTACGCCGTGCGCCGCAAGCGCGAGGGCGAGTCGCTGTTCAAGAAGCTGACGGCGGCGATCTTCTATCGCGTGCTCGATCGCGTCACCGACACGCCGATCCCGCTCGACACGGGCGACTTCCGCCTGATGAGCCGGCGTGCGCTCGATGCGTTCCTGTCGCTCCCGGAACAGGCCCGCTTCATCCGCGGCATGGTCGCCTGGGTCGGCTTCCGCCAAGTGCCGTTCCTCTACGACCGCGCCGAGCGGCATGCGGGCGAGACCAAATACCCGCTCGCCAAGATGATGCGCTTCGCGTTCGATGCGATGACCGGATTTTCCACCGCGCCGCTGCGGCTGGCCAGCCATATGGGGCTGGTGCTGACCGGCGCCTCGGTGCTGCTGATGGCCTATATCGCGATCGGCTGGGCGATGGGGAATGCGGTGCAGGGCTGGACCTCAACCATGCTGGTGGTGGTGTTCCTGGGGGCGGTGCAGATGTTCGTGCTCGGCATGATCGGCGAATATCTCGGCCGGCTTTATGTCGAATCGAAGCGCCGGCCGCTGTACCTCGTGGCCGATGTCGCGGGGCCGGTGCAGGGCCGCGCGTCGCTCGGCTACCGCGCCGGGGAGCCTGGAGAAGTCACCTATGCGCCACGCGGGCCGGGTCTCGACGGCTAGGTGGCGCTTACGCCGGCCGCGACAGCAGCGTGATCAGCGACAGGCCAGGCGGCAGCGGCATGCGGCCGACCAGGTGCCGCTCCAGTGCAAAGATCTTCTCGAACGCGAGGTTGAGCGGCTTTGCCGGCGGCGAATCGTCGCTGTCGTCCTTGCCGGTCAGCTTGCCGACCACCCGCGCCGCAAGCGCCGCCGGGAACAGCAGCGAGTTGAAATAGCGCAGGCCATTGTGGGTCAGGCCCGCATCCGCCACCGCCTTTGCCAGGGTCGCCTTGGAATAGCGCCGGTGGTGGTGGTTCACGACGTCGTGCGCGCTCCACATCCACTGGTGCGCGGGCACCGTCACCAGGATCTTGCCGCCCGGCTTCAGGCGTCGCGCCATGCCGGCGAGTGCGGCCACGTCGTCCTCGATATGCTCGACCACGTCGAGCACGGCGATCAGGTCGTAGCACGCTTCGGGCACGCCCGGCAGTTCCGGCAACGGGGCCTCGCCCACCGCTTTGCCGAGCCGGGCACTCGCGATGTCGCGGGCCGCTTCGTCGATCTCGATGGCATCCACCTCGCCGAACGCCGCCAGCATCGGCAGGTTGTGGCCGGTGCCGCACCCGATCTCCAGGATGCGGGCGTCCGCGGGAATTGCGGCATAGCGGGTGATATAGTCGGCAAGGATGTCGCGGCGGGCGCGGTACCACCAATGGGTGGAATCATGCGCGGCCATGCGGTCGTAGATGACACGGTCCATATCAGCCAAACACCAGCCAGCGATTGAGGATGAAGGTAAAGATCGTCGCCAGCGCCACCGCCGGCAAAAGCGGCGCCCACGCCGGGAGGTCGAACACCGCCGTCCCGACCCAGGTGATCGCCGCGTTCAGTGCCATGCCCGATCCCTGCACCGCCACGAACTGCAGCTGCTGGCGCATGCCGGGGTGGCGGACGCCGTGGCCCTTGAAGCTCCAGCGGCTATGCAGGAAGAAGCCCGCCGTCACCGCGACGGCAAAGGCGAACGGAACCGCGTAGACCGCGTGTTCGCGCGGGAAGACCCAGGTCGTGAGCGGCAGATAGACTGCCGCATAGATCAGCGTAGAGATCCCGCCCGCGATGCCGAATCGCACGAGCTGGCCGAGCATTCCGCTCGCTCGCATCGTCTCGACCCGTCTCAGGATGGTGTCCACGCCTGTCTCGCCCTTGCCCTTTGCGCGGCCGCCATTAGAGCCGGCGCCGAGCGCGCGGGCAGTATCGTGCCCGTGGGGGTGAGGAAAGCGGTTTTGAACGACAGGTCCGTCAAGCTCGAGCTCCTGGATCGACTGGATCGCTACTGGCTGCGCCGCACGCTGCTGCTGTGGGCGGTCATCGCGGGTGTATATCTGTCGCAGCGCTGGCCGCAGATCCACTGGCTGGTGCTGAACGACACCGACGACAACATGCGGCTGATGCAGGTGCGCGGGTTGCTCGCCGGCCAGGGTTGGTACGACCTGCGCCAGTACCGCCTCAATCCCCCTGCCGGGCTCGACATCCACTGGTCCCGCCTGGTCGACCTGCCGATCGCCGGGCTGTTCCTGTTGTTCAAGCCGTTCACCGGCGCGGCATTGGCGGAGCGGCTCGCGTGCGGCATCGCGCCGCTGCTCCCGCTCTCGATCGTGATGGTCGCACTGGCCGCGACCGTCCGGCGGCTGGTGTCGCCGGTGGCGTGGCCGCTGGCGATCCTGTTTATGTTCGGCTGCTCCGCGATGCTGCCGATGTTCATGCCGATGCGCATCGACCACCACGGCTGGCAGCTTGCGTGCCTCAGCCTCACGGTCGCCGGGCTGACGGACCCCCGCAAGCGCAGGGGCGGTGCCATGGTCGGCCTGTCGAGTGCCGCCTCGCTCACCATCGGGCTCGAACTGCTGCCCTATTGCGCGATGGCCGGTGGGCTGGTGGCGCTGCGCTGGGTCTGGGACCGGGCGGAGGCGCGGCGGCTGGCCGTCTATGGCGCGACGCTTGCGGGCGGCAGCGCGATCGGCTTCATCGCATTCGCGTCCCACGCCAATTACGCGATGCGTTGCGACGCACTGACGCCGGTGTGGCTGTCGGTGACCGTCGCCGGTGGCGCGGCGCTGTTCGGGCTGTCGCGGCTGCCCCTGAAGTCGCGGCTCGCGCGCCTCGCGGCAGGCGCGGGGGTGGGCGTCGTCATCGCGGGCGGGTTCGCCGCGCTGTTCCCCAACTGCCTCTCCCGTCCCGAGGGGGTTTCGGACGAGCTCGCCCGCACCTGGCTGAACAATGTCCGGGAGGCGAAGCCGATCTATCAGCATCCGCTGCGGCTTGCGGTGCCGATCGCGATCGTGCCGGCGCTGGGGCTGATTGGGGCGTGCGTCGCCTGCTGGCGGTCGCGGCGGAATGCCGAGCAATTCGCAGGCTGGGCCGCCATCGCGCTGTTTACGGCCTTTGCCGGGGCGATGCTGCTGTGGCAGATCCGCGCGGGTCCGGCGGCGCAGCTGCTGGCGATCGCGGGCGAAGTTTCGCTCGCCTGGCTCATCCTGTCCTGGTTCTTCGCCCAGCGGTCCATCGCGATCAAGGTCGGGGGCGCCGCGCTCATGGTGGTGCTGGCTTTGGCGGGGCTGTTCTCGGCGAGCCTGGTCCAGCGCCTGCGCCTCGATCCCCCGGATGCCCGCACGCTCGCCGTGAACCGCGCAAGCGCGCGCTGCATGAGCTTCTCCGCGCTCCAGGAACTTAACCGCATCCCCGCCGCGACGATGTTCACCCACGTCGACCTGGGGCCGCGCCTGGTGGTCACGACGCACCATGACGGCATTACCGGGCCCTACCACCGCAACGGCCAGGCGATTCTGGACGTGCATCACGCGTTCCAGGGGAGCCCCGACGCGTTCCGCGGGATCGCCGGGCGGCACGGCGCGACCTATCTGCTGACATGCCCGAACATGGCGGAGACGACGCTGTACCGCTCGCGTGCGCCCAACGGCTTCTACGCGCAGCTGTCCAAGGGGAAGGTGCCGGACTGGCTGGAGCCGGTAGCGCTGTCGAAGCGCGCGCCGTTCAAGCTGTGGCGGATCCGCTATGACGGAGGCGTGCCGGCGACGCCGGCGCGCTGACGATCAATTCGGAAGGAAGCGGCTGACCACGTCGGGGTCCAGCCGCGCAGGCCGGAGCGTGCCGGAATCGAGCGAGCACCAGGTGCTCTTCACTTCCGCCAGTACGTCCTCGCCGCGCTTGATCAGCGTGGAGAAGAACGCCCGGGCGCCCTGCACGCGCTCGGCGACGACGGTGGCCATGATCGCGTCGTCCAGGAACGCGGGTCGGCGATAGGTGATCTCGTGCTTCAGCGCGACCCACAGGTGGCGGGCGACGGCCTCGCTGGGCGCGACCTTTTCCCAATAGGCGACGACCGCCTCCTGCACCCAGGTCAGGTACACGGCATTGTTCACATGGCCCATGTGGTCGATGTCGGCAGGTGCCACGGCGAGCGGATGCAGGTGCATGGCCCGTGTCTGTTCATTGCCTACAACCATGTCAATTGCCTTGGGGTAACCCATCCATGCGTTGCGCGTCATTGACCACGTCTGCCGCGCGCAACGCCGCCAGCAGCCGCATCAGGTGCGTCGCGTCGCGCACCTCCAGATCGATCGTGTTGGTGTGGAATGTCGTGTCCCGGTCATCGAGGCGCAAGCCAAGGATGTTCGCCTTGTGCGCGCCGATGATGGTGGCGATCGCGCCCAGCGCGCCGGGCTCGTTCTTGAGCGTCACCGCAATGCGGGCGGTCCCGCCCTCGGCGCCGTCGCCCCAGGTCACGTCGATCCAGTCCGCATCGTCGCGCTCGGCAAGCGAGGGGCAGCTGATCGCATGCACTTCCATCGCGCCATTCGGCTTGCGCAGCGCCACGATCCGGTCACCCGGCACCGGCCGGCAATCCTCGGCAAGGTCGAAGGCGATCCCGGGCGTCAGCCCCTCGATGACGATCGGCGCGCGCTGGCCCAGCAGCTGCTTGGCGCGGGCGCCTGCGGCCGTGCCCGGCATCAGCGCCTCGATCACCGCTTCGTCGCTGAGCTTGCCCTTGGCGATCGCATCGCGCAGCGCGTTCTCGTCCGACAGACCCAGCCGCTTGAGCGCCTCGTCGACCGCGCCGGCCCCCAGTGCCACCGGCAGCCGGGCGACGATGTCGTCATAGAGCTTGGCACCCAGCGCCAGCGTCTCTTCGCGCTCCTTGTGGCGCAGGTGCCGGCGGATCGCCGCCTGCGCCTTTCCGGTCGCGGCGAAGTTCAGCCAGTTGCTCTGCGGCTCCTGCGCCTTTGACCGCAGGATCTGGACCTGGTCGCCGTTGCGCAATTCGGTGCGCAGCGGCACCACGCGCCCGTTGACCTTGGCACCCACCGCCTGGTCGCCCAGGTCGGTGTGCACGGCATAGGCGAAGTCGATCGGCGTCGCGCCCTTGGGCAGCTGGTGCAGCTCGCCCTTGGGGGTGAAGGCGAAGATGCGATCCTGGTACATCGCCATGCGGGTATGCTCGAGCAGCTCTTCCGGGCTCTCGGCAGTGTCCAGGATCTCTACCAGGTCGCGGATCCAGGTGACCTGGGTGTCGGGGCGCACCGCATCCTGCTTGTACGCCCAGTGCGCGGCCATGCCGAACTCGGCCTGGGCATGCATCTCGCGCGTCCGGATCTGGATCTCCACCCGCATATTTTCGGAATGGATGACGCTGGTGTGGAGCGAACGATAGCCGTTGCGCTTGGGCGTCGAGATGTAATCCTTGAACCGCCCCGGCACCATCGGCCAGCGCCGATGGATGATGCCAAGCGCCCGGTAGCATTCCTCTTCGGTATCGACGATCGCGCGGAACGCCATGATGTCGGTCAGCTGCTCCATGCTGACGTGGCGTTCCGACATCTTGCGCCAGATCGAATAGGGGTGCTTCTCGCGGCCGGAGACTTCGGCCTCGATGCCGCTGCGCTCCAGCAACTGCTTGATGCCGCCGGCGATGCTTTCGATGCGCTCGGCGCCGCCGGTCTGCAGCTGTTCCAGCCGGCGCGTGATCGACTCATACGCTTCCGGCTCCAGCTGCTGGAAGGCGAGCGTCTGCATCTCGTTCATGAATTCGTACATGCCGATCCGCTCTGCGAGCGGGGCATAGATATCCATGGTTTCCCGCGCGATCCGACGCCGCTTCTCGGGCTTCGAGATGTGGTGCAGCGTGCGCATGTTGTGCAGCCGGTCGGCGAGCTTCACCAGCAGCACCCGGATGTCGTCGGACATGGCCAGCAGGAACTTGCGCAAATTCTCTGCTGCACGCTGGTTCTCGGTCTGCGCCTCGATCTTCGACAGCTTGGTCACGCCGTCCACCATGCGGGCGACGGAGGGTCCGAACTTCGCCTCGATCTCCTCGGGCGTGGCGACCGTGTCCTCGATCGTGTCGTGGAGGATCGCGGTCGCGATCGTCTCGTCGTCGAGGTGCAGGTCGGTCAGGATGCCCGCCACCTCGATCGGGTGGCTGAAATAGGGATCGCCCGAGGCCCGCTTCTGGCTGCCATGGGCATGCATCGAAAAGACATAGGCGCGGTTGAGCAACGCCTCATCGGCCTCCGGGTCATAGGCTTTGACCCGCTCCACAAGTTCATATTGTCGCAGCACGGGTTCTAGATGGGGCGGCGGCCTGTTGCTTTGCAACGAAATTCAGCGGTTTTCGGTGGGAATTTACGCGCTGTGCCGCGCTGATGCGGCGCAGCATGAGCACCACCGCGCCGGAAGGGCGGGGCGGACGGATCCGCCCCGCTGCCGATCACCCCGCCGCCTGGCCCGGCGTGTTGACGCCCATCGACTGCAAATAGCGCTTCACGTTGCGTGCGGCCTGACGCAGCCGCTGCTCGTTCTCGACCATCGCGATGCGGACATAGCCTTCGCCATTCTCGCCATAGCCGACGCCCGGCGCCACTGCGACCTTGGCGTGAGTCAGCAGCTGCTTGGAAAACTCCAGGCTGCCCAGGTGCGCCAGCGCCGGCGGCAGCGGCGCCCAGGCGAACATCGATGCCGGCGGGGAGGGGATGTCCCAGCCTGCACGCGCAAAGCTCTCGACCATCACGTCGCGGCGCTTGTGATAGAGCTGGCGGTTGCGCTCGACGATGTCCTGCGGGCCGTTGAGCGCTGCGCAGGCAGCGGCCTGGACCGGCGTGAACGCGCCATAGTCGAGGTAGGATTTCACCCGCGTCATCGCGGCGATCAGCTGCTTGTTGCCGACCGCAAAGCCGATCCGCCAGCCGGCCATCGAATAGGTCTTCGACAGCGAGGTGAACTCGATCGCAACGTCCTTTGCGCCCTTCACCTGCAGGATCGAGGGGGTCGGCTTGCCGTCGAAATACAGCTCCGAATAGGCAAGGTCGGAGAGGATCCAGACCTTGTTCTCCTTCGCCCAGGCTACCAGCCGCTCGTAAAAGGCGAGGTCGACGGCTTCCGCCGTCGGGTTCGACGGATAGTTCACGACCAGGATGCTCGGCCGCGGCACCGTGAAGTTCATCGCCCGCTCGAGGCTCTCGAAATAGGCCTCGTCCGGTGTCGTCGGCACGGCGCGGATCGTCGCGCCCGCGATGATGAAGCCAAAGGTGTGGATGGGGTAGCTGGGGTTGGGCGCCAGCACCACGTCGCCCGGCGCCGTGATCGCGGTCGCAAGGCTCGCCAGCCCCTCCTTCGACCCCATGGTCACGACGACCTCGGTCTCGGGATCGATGTCGACGCCAAAGCGGCGGCCATAATAATTGGCCTGCGCCCGGCGCAGCCCCGGGATGCCCTTGGACGCGGAATAGCCGTGGGCGTCGGGCTTGCGCGCCACTTCGCACAGCTTGTCGATGACGTGCTGCGGGGGCGGCAGGTCCGGATTGCCCATGCCCAGGTCGATGATGTCCTCACCGCCCGCGCGCGCCGCCGCTCGCATCGCGTTCACTTCGGCGATGACATAGGGCGGCAGTCGCTTGATGCGGTAGAATTCCTCGGACATCGGTCCCTCGTTGCTTGATGGAGCGTTCTTCTACGTCATTCGGCGGCCTGCGGAAACAAACTTGGGGTCCGCGGACCCATAACCGCAACGAAATCACGCAAAGCTCGTGCCTGACGCGCGGCCCGGCATAGGTTAGGCTGCCGCGACGGCATCAGATGGAGAGACGCTCATGGCAGATAATGCCGCACCCATGCCCCCGGAACAGCCGGCGATGCCGTCGCTCGCCGACCTGCAGCATTGGACGGCGGTCTTCGGCCGCGCCCAGCAGATGCTGATGGAGCACGGCTTCGCCTTTCCAGGAGAAAAGCCCACGGAGGCGGCGGCTGCCCCGACAGCTGCGACGCCAGCGCTGCCGGGCTGGGTGGATCCGTTCGCGCTTGCCCAGGCCAGCGCCGATTTCTGGACCGATTCGTTCAAGCTGTGGCAGCGTTTCGTCGATCCCGCGCACGCCGAGCCCTATGTCGAGCCGGACGAACAGGCGCGCGACCGCCGGTTCAAGGCGCCGCAATGGCATGAGCAACCCGTCTTCGACTTCATCCGCCAGAGCTACCTGCTGGCGTCGCAGCACCTGATGAAAAGCGTAGATGCCTTCGAGGGCATTGACGAGCGTCAGAAGGAGCGGCTGCGCTTCCTGACACGCGGGTTCGTCGACGCGATGAGCCCGTCCAATTTTCCCATTACGAACCCGCTGGTGCTCGAGCGCATCGTCGAGACGCGCGGCGAAAATCTGCTGAAGGGCCTGCAGAACCTGCTGTCCGACATGGCGCGCGGGCAGGTCACCCACAGCGATGCCGCCGCGTTCGAGATCGGCCGGAACATCGCGACGACGCCCGGCAAGGTCATCAAGCGGACCGAGTTGTACGAACTCATCCATTATGAGCCGACCACCGAAAAGGTGCTCGCCACCCCGATCGTCATCTTCCCGCCCTGGATCAACCGCTTCTACATCCTCGACCTCACAGCCGACAAAAGCCTGATCCGTTGGGCGGTGGAGCAGGGGCTTTCGGTGTTCGTGGTCTCGTGGCGCTCGGCCGATGCCAGCATGAAGGACGTGCGCTGGGACGACTATGTCCTGCGTGGCCAGATCGACGCGATCGACACGGTGCGGGAATTGCTCGACGTGCCGGCAGTGCATGCGGTCGGCTATTGCGTCGCCGGCACCACGCTCGCCGCGACGCTGGCGCTGCTGACGGCGCGCGGGGAGGCGGACAAGGTGGCGAGCGCGACCTTCTTCACCGCCCAGGTCGATTTCTCCAAGGCGGGCGAGCTGTCGCTGTTCGTGGACGATGACCAGCTGGAACTGATCCGGTCGCTGTCGGCGGAGGGTTTCCTGGACGGGCGGGTGATGGCCGCGACCTTCAACCTGCTGCGCGGGCGCGAGCTGATCTGGAACTATGTGACGTCCAACTACCTGCTCGGGGAGGATGCGCCGCCGTTCGACCTGCTCCACTGGAATGCCGACGTCACCAACCTGCCGGCAACCTGGCACCTGAGCTATCTGACCGATCTCTACCGCGACAACCGGCTGGTGCAGCCCGGATCGCTCAGCATCGATCATACCCCGCTCGACCTGACGACCGTCAAGACGCCCAGCTATGTCCAGGCCGGGCGCGAGGACCATATTGCGCCTGCCGAAAGCGTGTGGCGGATCACCCATCATTTCACGGGGCCGCTGCGTTTCGTGCTCGCCGGTTCCGGGCATATCGCCGGCGTGGTCAACCCGCCTTCCGCCGGCAAGTATCAATATTGGCGCAACGATGCCCCGGGGGTCGCCAGCCTTGAGGATTTCGTCGCCGGCGCGCGGGAAGTGAAGGGCAGCTGGTGGCCCGACTGGATCGAGTGGCTGCGCGGGATCGACAATGAAGAGGTGCCTGCAACCGGTGCCCGGATCCCGGGGGAGGGCAAATTGCGCGCGCTTGGCCCCGCGCCTGGAGAGTATGTCCTGAAACGATAAGCCTGCGGTGCGACAGAACGACTTGCTGCAATGTTGCACCGCACAATTACGCATTGCATTGCTGCAAAGGACATCGTATTTGTTGCGCTGCAGCAGCGTTGTGCAGGAGGCCATTCGCGTGACAGGCAAGGAACCCAAAGCTAAGGCCCCCGCGGCAATGGCTCGTAAGGCTCCGGCACGTCGGACGAAGCCGGTCGTGTCCCCGCCGTCTGTTGCCACCGCCGCCGAAAAGAAGCCTGTCCAGGTCCCGTTCGTGGCTCCCGCCGCAACGCCTGCCGAACAGCTCGTGGCTTCGGTGAACGCGCAGTTGGAAACCATCGTCGACAAGACAGCCGATGCCGACCAGCCGGTCGCAGAGGCCGCAGAGACGCTTGTCGGGGAAACCAGCCGGGCTGCCGAGACGGCGACGCCCGCGCCAGAGGAACGCACCATGATCCACACCAACGATGCCACCGAAGCCACCACCGACAAGGCGCAGGCCCTGTTCGCAGACATGAACGCGCGCACCAAGGCCGCGATGGAAAAGAGCGCCAAGACGGTCGAGGAAATGACCGATCTCGCCAAGGGCAATGTCGAGGCACTGGTCGAGGCCAGCCGCATCGCCGCCAAGGGCCTGGAATCGATCGGTCACGACGCTGCCGACTTCGGCCGCCGCAACTTCGAGAACGCGACGGCGACCATGAAGACGCTCGCATCGGTGAAGTCGCCGACCGAGTTCTTCAAGCTGCAGTCCGACTTCTTCCGCTCGACCTTCGACTCGCTCGTTGCCGAGACGTCCAAGAACACGGAAGCGATGCTCAAGCTCGCGAGCGACGCGGCCCAGCCGCTGTCGAACCGCGTTGCGCTTGCAACCGACAAGTTCAAGGTCGTCGGCTGACGAACGTCTCCCACCCCTTGGGGTGAGGGAAGGAAATGGGGCGGCCGCGTGAGCGGGCGCCCTTTTTCATGCCCGCTTCGCAAGCCGTTCGATCGGCGAAGGCGCTGTCGTCAGGGCATCAAATGCGATTTCGCGACAGGGCGTGGCCTTGCCCTTCCATGTGGCCATGCCATATTTGCTGTTCGTGATGATCGATGCCCCAAAGCTGCGTCCCCGCCTTTCCGAAGGTGGCGAGAACGACGACGATTCCGGTTCCGTCTCCGGGGTCGCAACGCGCACCCGCACGCGCACCAAGAAGCCGACGCCGTATCGCGTGTTGATGCTCAACGACGACTATACGCCGATGGAATTCGTCGTCCTGGTCCTGCAACGCTTCTTCCGGATGAACATGGAAGAGGCGACTCGGGTGATGCTCCATGTTCACCAGAAGGGCGTCGGGGTCTGCGGCGTGTTCAGCTATGAAGTGGCCGAGACGAAAGTCGGCCAGGTCATGGATTTCGCGCGCCAGAACCAGCATCCCCTGCAATGCACCTTGGAAAAAGCGTAATCGTTTTTGCGGTGAACTGCGGGCAGCGCGGCTACGCTGCCTAGCGCCCGCTTGCGCGCGGCCGGCAACCGGCTAAAGCCGCGCGATGGACCGTATCCTTATCCGCGGCGGCAATCGTCTGAAGGGCCGCATCGCCATTTCGGGCGCCAAGAACGCCGCACTCACGCTGCTTCCCTGCGCGCTGTTGACCGAGGAGCCGCTGACGCTGCGGAACCTGCCGCGCCTGGCGGACGTCGACAGCTTCGGTCACCTGCTCAACCAGTTCGGCGTCTCGACGATGATCGAGGGCGCGCATCCCAGCGACTTCGGTCGCGTCATGACGATGCGCGCGCAGCGCCTGACCTCGACGGTCGCCCCCTATGACATCGTGCGCAAGATGCGCGCCTCGATCCTGGTGCTCGGCCCGCTCGTCGCCCGCGCGGGCGAGGCGACGGTCTCGCTTCCCGGCGGCTGCGCGATCGGCAATCGCCCGATCGACCTCCATCTCAAGGCGCTCGAAGCACTGGGTGCCCACATCGAGCTCGCCGCCGGCTATGTGAAGGCCAGTGCGCCGAACGGCCGGCTGCCGGGCGGTCGCGTGACCTTCCCGATCGTATCCGTCGGCGCGACCGAGAATGCGCTGATGGCGGCCGTGCTCGCCTCGGGCTCGTCGGTGATCGACAATGCCGCGCGCGAGCCGGAGATCGTCGACCTCTGCCGCTGCCTCGTCGCCATGGGTGCCCGCATCGACGGCATCGGCACCGAGCGGCTGGAGATCGAGGGTGTCGACCGCCTTCATGGTGCGACCTACGCCGTGATGCCCGACCGCATCGAGGCGGGCAGCTATGCCTGTGCCGCGGCAATCACGGGAGGTGCAGTCGAACTCGCCGGCGTCGTTGCCGAAGACATGCGCGCGACCATCGATGCGCTGGTCGAGGCGGGCGTCACCGTCGAGGAACGCCGCAACTCGCTCTTCGTGGAGGCCACCGGACCGATCGGCCCGCTCACGCTCTCGACGGCACCGTTCCCGGGCTTTGCCACGGACATGCAGGCGCAGTTCATGGCGATGCTGACCAAGGCGACCGGTGCAAGCGTCCTCACCGAGACGATTTTCGAGAACCGCTACATGCACGTCCCCGAACTGGCGCGCATGGGTGCCGACATCCAGGTGCGCGGGCGCGTGGCGGTGGTGCGCGGCGTCGACAAGCTGATCGGCGCGCCCGTGATGGCGACCGATCTTCGCGCATCGATGAGCCTGATCATCGCCGGCCTCGCGGCAGAGGGCGAGACCTCGGTCAGCCGCATCTATCACCTCGACCGCGGCTATGAGCGGCTGGAGGAAAAGCTGCAGGCGGTCGGCGCCGACATCGAGCGCGTCGGCGGCGAGTAAGAGGAGAGGGCGGGCCGCCGCCCTCTCGCCACTACCCGGCGCCTTCGCCCGGCGCCGGTTCACACCAGCCGTTCGCCCATGCCGCAGTCCGCATCCTCGGACAGCTCGATCTGCAGCGTCGCATGGCCGATCCCGAAATCATGCGACAGCCGGTGCTGGGTACTCGCCAGGAAGGCGTCGCCGGGATGGCCGCCTGGCATCACCAGATGGGCGGTAAGCGCCGTCTCGGTCGTGCTCATCGGCCAGATGTGCAGGTCGTGCAGCCGGGCGACGCCCGCCAGCCCCTCCAGCATCGTCGCGACCTTGTCAGGATCAATTCCGGGCGGCACCGCCTGCAGCGCGAGGACGGTGGATTCCTTGAGCAGGCCCCAGGTGCTCCACAGGATCACCGCCACCACCAACAGGCTCACCGCCGGGTCGATCCAGGCCGCGCCGCTCCACAGATATAGCGCGCCGGCAATGACCACGCCCGCGGATACCGCAGCGTCCGCGGCCATGTGGAGGAACGCGCCGCGGATGTTCACATCGCCCTTGCGGCCGCGCGCGAACAGCATTGCCGTGCCCAGGTTCACCGCGATGCCGATCGCGGCGACGACCATCATCGGCCCCGCCTCGATGGGCTGCGGATCGGAAAGCCGGCGGAACGCCTCCAGCGCGATCGCTCCCACCGCCACCAGCAGCACCAGGGCATTCGCCAGCGCCGCCAGGATGGACGACCCGCGCAGGCCATAGGTGAAGCGCTTGGACGTCGGCCGCTTGGCGAGCTCCGCGCCGCCCCAGGCGATCAGCAAGCCCAGCACATCCGACAGATTGTGTCCCGCGTCCGCCAACAGCGCGACCGAGTTGGTGAGAAGGCCGGCGGCGCCTTCGAAGGCGACGAAGGCAAGGTTGAGCACGGTGCCGATCGCAAAGGCGCGGCCGAAGTCCGCCGGCGCATGGGAATGACCATGACCGCCATGGCTGTGGCCACCATGGCTGTGCCCGCCATGGCCGTGCGCATGACCGCGATTCGCGTGATCGTGTCCCATCCGCCCCTGCGTAGCGGGGGCAGGGAAGGTGATGCTAGCCCATTGCCCTGACGATCACGTCGTCAGGCGCTGCCCTTGCGTCCGATCTGGTTCACACGGGCCGCGACCTCATCGCGCACCGCGGGGGGCACGAACTTGCTGATGTCTCCGCCGTACAGTGCGATTTCCTTCACCAGCCGGCTCGCGATCGGCTGCAGGGAGACGTCGGCCATCAGGAACACCGTCTCGACCCGCGGATTGATCTGCTGGTTCATGCCGGCCATCTGATATTCGTATTCGAAGTCGGCGACGGCGCGCAGGCCCCGTACGATCACGCTGGCATGTTCGCGCTCGGCAAAGTCCATCAGCAGCGAGTCAAAGCTCACTACCCGGATGTCGCCAGTCACGTCCGCGACTTCCCGCTCGACCATCGCCAGCCGCTCGGGCAGGCTGAACATCGGCGACTTGGACGGGTTCGTCGTCACGCCGATCACCAGTCGGTCGACGAGCTTTGCGCCCCGCCGGATGATGTCCATGTGGCCGCGGGTGATGGGATCGAACGTGCCGGGATAGACACCGATGCGCTGGCTCAACGGTCGCGCTCCAGCACATAGCGGGCGATGTCGCGCAGCAGGTCCGCCTCGGGCCCGAAGCTGCGAAGATGCGCCACCGCCTGGTCGATCAGGATCCGCGCCTGTTCGCGCGCGCGCTCCATGCCCAGCAGCGAGACGAACGTCTCCTTGCCCGCGGCTCCGTCCTTGCGCAGCGCCTTGCCGACGGCGTCCTCGTCGCCTTCGACGTCGAGCATGTCGTCGGCGATCTGGAAGGCCAGCCCCAGGTCATGGGCATAGCCGCGCAGTCCCGTGCGTCCCTCGACCGGGAGCCGGCCCAGGATGGCGCCAGCCTCGACCGAACAGGCAATCAGCGCGCCCGTCTTGAGCGCCTGCAGCCGGGTGACGGTGGCGAGGTCAAAGCGGGTGCCCTCTGCCTCAAGGTCCATCGCCTGGCCACCGGCCATTCCCGACGGACCCGCGGAGCGCGCCAGGTCGGCGATCAGCTCGACGCGAACCCGCGGGTCCGGATGGGTCGCCTCGTCGGCCAGCAGTTCGAACGCCAGTGCGTGCAGCGAATCGCCCGCCAGGATGGCGGTCGCCTCGTCGAACGCCTTGTGCACCGTCGGCTTGCCGCGGCGCAGGTCGTCGTCGTCCATGGCCGGCAGGTCGTCGTGGATCAGGCTATAGACGTGGATGCACTCGATCGCGGTCGCGGCCCGCGCCAGGCAGGTCCGGTCGACCGCGAACAACTGGCCGGTCGCGAATACCAGCAGCGGCCGCAGCCGCTTGCCGCCGCCGATTGCCGCGTGGCGCATCGCCTCGAACAAGGGTGCGCGCGCGTCCTGGGGTACGGGCAGCAGCAGGTCGAACTGGCGGTCGATCTCCGCGCCGACATCACGCAGCGCGCCATCCAGGGAGGACGATGTTTCGACAGTCGGCATATCAGCTCGCGGCAAAGGGTGCGGTACCGGTGGGGCGGCCGTCGGCGCCCAGGCGGATCGCCTCGATCCGCTCCTGCGCTGCATCGAGCCGCTGGGCGCAAAGCTGGCGCAGCTTGTCGCCGCGCTCATAGAGCTGGATCGCCTTGTCGAGCTCTTCTTCGCCGGTCTCCAGCCGACCGACGATCTGCTCCAGCTCCTTTAGCGCTTGCTCGAAGCTGAGCTCTGCGACGTCCTGTTCTTCTGTCATGCGCGAGCTATGCGGCAGGTGCGGCAAACGCGCAACCGCCGGACCGATCCCACATCTGCCGCGTTGACGCGGCAACGCCGAACCTTTCGAGAAAGCTCCCATGTTCACCAGCATCAACCCCGCCACGGGCGAGACGGTCGCCACCTATCCCGAGCACACCGATGCGGAGGTGGAAAAGAAGGTAGCTGCCGCGCACGTCGCGTTCCGTCAGTGGCGGACGACGGACCTTGCCACGCGCACCGCGCTCCTGTCGGCAATTGCCGATCAGTTCGAGGCGAACAAGCAGCGGCTGGCCGAGATCGCCACGCGCGAAATGGGCAAGACGCTCAAGTCTGCCGTTGGTGAGGTCGAGAAATGCGTCAGCGGCTTTCGCTATTATGCCGAACATGGGCCCAAGTTCCTGGAGCCGGTGGAGGTCCCGCTCGCCAAGGGGAGCGGCACCGCGCGCTGGCTGCCCAGCGGCGTCGTGCTTGCGATCATGCCGTGGAACTTCCCCTATTGGCAGGTCGTCCGCTTCCTCGCGCCGTGCATCCTCGCGGGCAATGTCGGCCTGCTCAAGCACGCCTCGCTGACGCAGGGCTGCGCGCAGGCGATCGAGGAGATGGTGACGAACGCGGGCGCGCCGGAGGGCTTGTTCGCCAACCTGGGCATCCCGTCGCGCCGGGTCGCGCCGCTGATCGAGGACGACCGCATCGTCGCTGTCACCCTCACCGGAAGCGAAGGGGCCGGCATCAAGGTTGCAGAGGCGGCTGGCCGTGCGCTGAAAAAGGTGGTGCTGGAACTCGGCGGGTCCGATCCGTTCATCGTCATGCCTTCTGCCGACATCGATGCTGCGGCCAAGGCGGCGGTGACCGGGCGCATCCAGAACGCCGGCCAGTCCTGCATCTGTGCAAAGCGGATGATCGTCCATGCCGACGTCTATGACGCGTTTCTCGACAAGTTCGCCCAGGGCATGCGCGACGCCAAGGTCGATGACCCCATGGAAGAGGGCACGACGATGGGTCCGCTCTCCAGCGTTGAGCAGCGCGACACCGTGCTCGAACAGGTCGCGACCGCGCAGCAGAAAGGCGCTCGACTGCTGATTGGCGCGGAGAAGATCGACCGCCCCGGCGCCTGGATGACGCCCGGCGTGCTGGTCGACGTGCCGCTCGATGACCCCATCGCAAAAGAGGAATTGTTCGGCCCGGTCGCCATGGTGTTCCGCGCCGCCGACATCGATGATGCGATCCGCATCGCCAACGACGTGCCCTTCGGTCTGGGCTCCAGCGTCTGGACCAACGACCGCGCCGAGCAGGAGCGGTTCGTGCGCGATATCGAGGCGGGGATGACGGCGATCAACCAGGTGCTGGCGTCGGTGCCCGAGGCGCCGTTCGGCGGCGTCAAACGCTCCGGCCACGGTCGCGAGCTCGGCCCCTGGGGGCTGCACGAGTTCATGAACCTGAAAGCCGTGCTCGACGCGCCCCAGGCCGCGACCGGAGACGCCGGCAGCGCCGCGAGCGAGTAACGGCCTCAGCCGCCCTGTGCGGGCGCCGGCTCGAACAACTCGGGCCGGCGCAGGCGCAGCGCCTGCAGGAGCAGCAGCGCCTTTGCGTCCGCGAACTCGCCGGCGTGGAGCCCATCCCAGAGCGCGTCGAGCGGCTCCTCACGCACCGTCAGCCGCTCATTCTCTGCCTCCAGTCCGCCGCCTTCGCCGATGCGATCCGCGGGCGTGTACTCGGCGAGGAACAGGTGGACTCGCTCGGTTGAGGAACTCGGGCTCATCCATACCGCCCCCACATGCTCCAGTGCGCGGAGCCGCAGGCCGACTTCTTCCTCCGCCTCGCGCAGCGCCGTCTGGGCGAAGTCCTCGTCCTCGACGACGCCGGCGACGAACTCCATCATCTGGGGCGCCTCGCAATGGAGCACCGCCGCCCGCGTCTGGCGCACGGTCATGGCGACCCGCCGCCCGGCGTCATAGGCAAGCACCGCGGATCCCGAGGGATGCGCCAGCAGCGCGCGCTCCTCTTCCTGTCCGTTGAGGTGCATGCGCAGCACCAGCAGGTCCATCCACCCGCGCCGCAGCGTTCGTGTCTCGAGAATCCTGTCCTTCATGCGTCGGAATTAGCCGTCGCAAGCCCGGCGCGCTACGACGATCCCGCCCGCCCTGCCGGGTGTCGCCCGGTACCAGGGGAACCTTGCCCGGCTTCGCGCGTCGCATGAAGGCGCGGAAGATCCGCTATCAAAACGCGGTCACGGCAGTGAGCAGGAGAGAGACATGGCGGAAGACAATCGCGAGAACAGTGCGCCGGAGTCGGGCGCGGCGGGCAACACCGGCGCTTCCGGCGGCCGCTCGACCGGCGGGTTCGGGGCCACCCCGGATGCGGCAGGCATGGCCGAAGGCCTGCGTGCTGCAGGCGAGCGCATGCGCGCTGCGGGCGGCCAGGTCGCCGAGCAGGGCAGCGAACTCGGCCTCAAGATGCTCGACCAGGCGGAAACCAACACGCGCGAGGCGTTTCGCATGATGCGCGCGGCAGCGCAGGCCAATGACATGACGGAGGTCATGCGCCTCCAGAGCGAGTATCTGCGCGACCAGAGCAACCGCGCCGTGTCCCAGGCGCGCGAGATCGGCGAACTCATCGCCAGCTTTGGCCGGTCTGCCATCGGCCAGATGACCAACAAGTCCTGACCCCAGGCGCTGCGCGGGCCCGTTCCGCGCAGCCAGTCATGCTGCACCCGGCCTTAGGTTTCCCGCGCAGCCGAACGACAGGTGCAACCGCCTCCGTCTGCGGCTAGACCGGCGCGATGGGACGGGAGGCGGCAATGGTAAGGCGACAGGTGCTGGCCGCGTTGGCGGCGCTTGGCCTGGCTGCCGTGGCGCCGCCCTTTTCCGCCGCGGCCCAATCCCGGCCGCCGATCGTGCTTGCGGCTGCGAGCCTGCAGGAATCGATGAACGCGGCAGCCGACGCCTGGGCAGCGCGCGGCCATCCGCGCCCGCTGCTGTCGTTCGCCGCCAGTTCGGCACTGGCACGCCAGGCATCGTCCGGCGCGCCCGCCGACTTGTTCATCTCTGCCGATCGCAACTGGATGGATGCGCTCCAGAAGGCGGGCCTCGTCGTGCCCGGAACCCGCACGGACCTGCTCGGCAACCGGCTCGTGCTGATCGCACCAAAGGCGAGCAGCGTTCGGCTGGCGTTGCAGCCGGGGGTCGACCTGCGCCGCGCGCTCGGCCCGCGCGGGCGGCTGGCCATGGCCAATCCCGATGCCGTGCCCGCGGGCAGGTATGGCAAGGCGGCGCTGGAACGGCTTGGCGCCTGGAACCGGGTCGCGCCGCTGGTGGTTCGCGGGGAGAGCGTGCGCGCGGCGCTGGCGCTGGTCGAGCGCGGGGTTGCGCCGCTCGGCATCGTCTATGCGACCGACGCGCGCGCGTCGGCGCGGGTGCGGATCGCCGGCGTGTTTCCCGCCGGCAGCTACCCGCCGATCGTCTACCCGGCCGCACGGCTGAAGAACGGCACCAGCCCGGGCGCCGAAGGCTTCCGCCGCTTCCTGAACAGTCGTGAGGGCAAGGCGATCTTTGCGCGCTTCGGTTTCCTGACCCTGTGACGGCGGCGCTCTCTCCAGAGGAATGGACGGTCATCTGGCTGTCGTTGCGGGTCGGCGGCGTTGCGGTCGCGGCGGCCCTTCCGATCGCTTTTGCGCTGGCCTGGCTGCTTGCACGCGGACGGTTTCCGGGCCGGGTGCTGCTGGACGCGATCGTCCATCTCCCGCTCGTGCTCCCGCCGGTGGTCACGGGCTGGCTGCTGCTGCTTGCCTTCGCCCCGGCGGGGCCGGTCGGCAGCCTGATCGAGCGATGGACCGGCGGGACGGTGCTGTTCCGATGGACCGGTGCGGCGATTGCGGCAGCGGTGATGGCGCTGCCGCTGATGGTGCGGGCGATGCGGCTTTCGATCGAGGCGGTCGACGGGCGGCTGGAGTCCGCGGCCCGCACCCTTGGCGCAGGCCGCCTGCGCGTGTTCGCGACGATCACGCTGCCGCTGAGCCTGCCAGGTGTGCTCGCTGGCGCCGTGCTCGGCTTTGCCCGCGCGCTCGGTGAGTTCGGTGCGACCATCTCCTTTGTCTCGAACGTTCCCGGCGAGACGCAAACCCTGCCGCTCGCCATCTATGACGCGCTGCAGGTGCCGGGGCGCGAGTCCGTCGTGCTGCGGCTCGCCCTCATCTCGATCGCGCTCGCGGTGGCCGCGCTGGTCGTGTCGGAAGTGCTGACCCGCCGATCGGGCCGGAGGCTGCATGTCCTTTGACCTCGACGTGGCGCTGCGTCGTGGCGACCGCAGCTTCGCATGCCGGATCGCGCCCGCGGCGGGCATCACCGTGCTATTCGGGCCGTCCGGCGCGGGCAAGACGACGGTGCTGAACATGGTGGCCGGCCTGGTGCGGCCGGATCGCGGCCACATCCGGGTGCGGGACCTGACCTTGTTCGACGCCGCCGCCGGGGTCGACCTGCCGATCGCGGCGCGCCAGGCCGGCTATGTCTTTCAGGAGCCCCGGCTGTTTCCCCACCTGCGGGTGCGCACCAACCTGCGCTACGGCAGCCGTCGTGCGGCCAGGGAGGGTGCCCTCATCGATTTCGACGAGACGGTGGCGCTGCTCGAACTGGCGCCGCTGCTCGATCGCTGGCCGCGCACGCTTTCGGGCGGGGAGGCGCGGCGGGTCGCGATCGGACGTGCGCTCCTGTCGGGCGCGCGCTTCCTGCTGCTGGACGAACCCCTGTCGTCGCTGGACCGCAACCGGCGGGAAGAAGTCATGCGCACCATCGAACGGCTCCGCGACGAAATCGCGCTGCCGATGCTGATGGTCACCCACGACCCCGGTGAGGTCGAGCGCCTCGCCGCCACCGTGGTCGCGATGTAGCGCTCGCGCTAGCCGCGATAGCGCAGCCCGACCCACAGCGTGCGGGGGGAGGCGCGCTCGACCACATCGGCGCCGCTGATGCCGGCCTCGACCCGCTCGTTGAGCAGGTTTTCGCCGCGCAGCTCGACGGAGAAGCCCGACCGGAGCGGGGCCGCCAGGAAGGCGTCGACCGTCGTTGCCGGCGCGAGCGCGTCGACATTGGCATCGTCCTCGAACTGGCGCGCGGCATGGCGCAGCGTCAGCGCCGCGCCCCAATCGCCCTGCCGCCAGTCCAGCGTCGCGGAAACGAGATCCCGCGGCGTCTGCGCGGGGCGCAACCCGTTAAGAGCGGCCGCGCTGCCCGATGCCTCGATCCGCGGGTCGGTGTGCGACCACGACACCCGCGCACCCACCGGCCCCGGGCGATAGCTGGCGTCCAGCTCGAACCCCTTGGATTCGATCGCGTCCAGGTTGCGCCGCACGCGATAGACACCTGCCGCGGAGACGAAGCCGACGCCGGGGAAGTTCCCCGGCCCGCGCCCTTCCGTCACATTGGCGATGGCATCCTCCAGCCGGTTCCAGAAGAAGGTGCCCGACAGCTGCATCCCCGGCAGCGGCGTGAACGTGATGCCGCCTTCGGTACCCGTCAGCCGCTCCGGCGCCAGGTTCGGGTTGGCGCCCGTCGCATCCGCCCCCACCCGGAACGGGCGATAGAGCTCGTTGAGCGTCGGCAATCGCCAGCCGCGATAGGCGGCCGCGCGAACCGCGATCGCATCGCTTGCCTGCCACGCGACGCCGGCGCGGCCGGTCGCCTCGCTGCCATCACGATCGGCGAAGCGCGTGTCGGTGAGCGCCGGGCCGCCGGCAAGGGCGCGCTCGTCCAGGAACCCGTTCTCGATCCGCCACCAGTCGACTCGGCCGCCCAATGACAGGGTCAGGTCGCCCAGCCGCGTCGATCCGTCGGCGAACAGGCCCAGCGTCTGCGTCTGCCCCCCGGTCTCGCGGCGGCGGGTCGGGCTGGCGGCGACAAAGCTATACAGTTCCTGCGTCCGCCCCTCGAGCGCGCGCACGTCTCCGCCCAGGCGCAGCGAAAGGTTTGACCCGACCGGCGGCGCGACTTCGAACCGCGCGCCGACGCCGGTGGCAGGCACATTATACTGGTCGAGCGATTGGGTGGCGGTGCTCCGGGTCGCATCGACGCTGGCGAAGCTGCTGGCAAAGGCGCGGGTCTGGACATAGCCGAGCGCAGACCAGCCCCAGCGGCCGCGCCCTACCAGTCGAACGCTGGCATCGGCACCCTCGCTGCTGTTGTCGGTGAAGGCGGTGCCGCGTTCGCGTTTGTCGGTAAAGGCGCTGACGTTGACCTGAAGCTCGGTCTCCGGCGCGATGGCGATGCCGGCGCGGATCGCGCCCGATCCCTGTTCATAGGGGGCGGGGCGATCGGCCGGGCCACGATCCTCGGCCACGGTGGGGATGAAGCCATCGCCGCGCGCATAGGCGCCGGAAACGGTCGCAAAGCCGCTGCCGCGCACCAGCGTTGCGGAGCCGTTGGCCTCCACTGAATCGCGGCTTCCATAGGCGATGCTGCCGGTGAACGGCGACAGCTGGTCCGGCGTCGCGCTTTCCAGCTCCACCGTCCCGGCAAGTGCGCCCGAACCCCAGAAGCCGCTGCCGCCGCCGCGGGTCACGCGGATCCTGCCGAGGCGATCGGTGGCATAGGCGGGGAAGGGAACCCAGCCGCCGAACGGGTCCGACTGGGGAACGCCGTCCAGGATCAGCAGCGCACGGCTGGATGCATTGCCGCCGATCCCGCGCAACGACAGGCCCTGCGAGGTCGGGTTTGCCGACCGGGAGTCCGATCGACGGAACTGCTGCAGGCCGGCAGCATCGGCAAGCAGCGTCTCCAGCCGGTGGCTGGCCTCCGACACGATCCGTGCGCGGTCGATCTCCACCACCGCCACCGTCGCCTCGGCCGGGGTCTCCAGCCCGCGGCCCGTCACCACGATTTCATTTGCCGGCGGTGCGGCATCCTGCGCCCATGCCGCGGCAGGTGCGCACGCGACCAGCGCGGCAATGGAGTGCGACAGCTTCATGCGCGATATTCCCCTCGAGTCCGAACCGAGCCCCTATTGCCTTCCCGGGCCCACGCGAACCGGAAAACCGCAAAATCCAGTGAGTGCCCGTTGGGCAGGGGCTAGCATCGCTTGCTTGTGCCGGCCGCCCGCGGGTCCCATGTAGCCTCGATGCATACCGCTCCCAATTCGCTCGCGCTGATCGGCCACACCCCGCTTGTTCTCCTCAAAGGTCCGAGCGACGCCGCCGGCGCCGAAATCTATGGCAAGTGCGAGTTCGCCAACCCCGGCGCCTCGGTAAAGGATCGCGCGGCACTCTCGATCATCGAGGATGCGGAGGCACGCGGCCAGATCGCGCCCGGCGGCACCATTGTCGAGGGGACGGCGGGCAACACCGGCATCGGCCTCGCCCTGGTCGCCAATGCCAAGGGCTATCGCACCATCATCGTGATGCCCGAGACGCAGAGCCGGGAGAAGATGGACACGCTGCGCGCTCTCGGTGCCGAGCTGGTGCTGGTGCCGGCCGCACCCTATTCGAACCCCGGCCACTTCGTGCACACCTCGCGCCGCATCGCCGAGGAAACGCCGAACGCGATCTGGGCGAACCAGTTCGACAACATTGCCAATCGCCGCGCGCACATCATCGGCACTGCGCCGGAGATCTGGGAACAGATGGGCGGCCGCATCGATGGCTTTACCTGTGCGGCAGGAACCGGCGGCACGATCGCCGGGGTCGGCCTCGGGCTCAAGGAGCTCGACCCGAACGTCACGATCGCGCTCAGCGACCCGCACGGCGCGGCGCTCTACGAATATTATGCGCATGGCGAGCTGAAGTCCGAGGGGACCTCGGTCGCGGAGGGGATCGGGCAGGGGCGGATCACCGCCAATCTGGAAGGTGCGCCGATCGACACCCAGTTCCGCATTTCCGATGCAGAGGGCTATGAATGGGTCCGCCGCCTGCTCGACGAGGAAGGGCTGTGCGTCGGCCTGTCGTCCGGCATCAATGTCGCCGGTGCGGTGCGGCTGGCGCGGGAGCTCGGCGCGGGAAGCCGGGTGGCAACCATCCTGTGCGATACGGGATTCCGCTATCTTTCAACGCTCTACAATCCGGAATGGCTCGCCGAAAAAGGCTTCGCGCAGCCCCGCGAATCCGCACCGGCGGTCGCCGCCTGAGCCCAAAGGTCGACATCGGCCGGCAAATCGACTATCTCTTCTTCAAGCATGCCAAGTGCCAACGAACAGCTAAGCGCGATGCAGCGCGTGCGGGTCGGCATGACGGGTCTAGCCGTCGTGCTCATCCTCATTCTCATGGCGAGTGCGCTGGTGAGTTCCGCTCGCAACGATGCACCCGTCGTCGCCGTGGGCGTCCCCAACGTCGAGACCGTCGCCAACATGACCGGTAACGGCGATGGCGTCAGCACGGCCGAGGCCGGGCGGGAGCCGCTCGCCGAGCTCGGGATCGCGCCCGCCGCAACCAACAGCATCGCCCCGCCAGCCAAGCTCGCGCCGATGGAGCCGCCCGCTTCGCTCACGCAGTGAGCGGTTCCGACCGACCCCGCTGATCCGCTTCGTACACCGCCAGCCCCGACGCTGCCGGCGGTGATCGCACGCATGCTGCGCGCTCCCCGGGGGAGTGCGTCGGCGGCCATCCCATTTCCTCCACCATTTTTTGAACATCTCGGGCGCGGGAAGCGGCCTGCTTTGCCGTGCCCGGTGGCGCGCCATCCCAGATGGGGTGGGAGAAAGTGGCGGTAAATCCCACTCTCGCCCAGGTTAGCCCATTGTGGGCCATTGGCGAATTTGATACGTCCTTGTTCAACGAAGGGGGCAGCACCTCCGCCGCGAAGCCGAAGCGCATGTCATGGCCAGCGCCAGCATCGTACGGTCACAGTGGGGAAGGCGACGCTGCGCGACCGAATTGGGGCAGCGTGTCAGACCGAGAACTCTATCTGAGCTACGGGCTGCAAGCAGTTGACGCCAAAGGGCGAGTCGCTGTTCCCGCAAAGCTGCGTGCCGCACTTGAACGCAATGCCGAGGCACGCGACCTGCTGATCGCGCGCGATTCCACCCACGGCTGCCTGGTCGGGTTCGACGTCAACTGGCCCCGGATCCTGCACGCCCGCCTCGACCCCCGCGAACTGGCGATCGAGGACAGCGGCGAGGCGGTCGACTACAACGTCGCCGGCAACGCGTTCGGCAACCTTGAGTCCGCGCCGTTCGACAGCGCCGGCCGGTTCGTGCTGCCGACCTTCTTCCGCCGTCGCGCGAAGATCGAGAAGTGGGCGTTCTTCCACGGCCGCGGCAACACCTTCAACATCTGGAACCCGGAAGCGCTGCTCGCCAACGAGGGCATCGCCGAGGAGACGCGCGAGCTCGTCGAGTTCTGCATGGAAGAGAAGGGGCTGCGATGAGCGACGCTCCCCACATTCCGGTGCTGATCGACGAAGTGCTCGACGGTCTCGCGATCGAGCCCGGCGAAGTGCATGTCGACGCGACCTTCGGTGCGGGCGGCTATACCCGCGCCATGCTCGGTCGCGGCGCCCGGGTGATCGCGTTCGATCGCGATCCCGATGCGGTCGCGAACGCCGCGCCGCTGCTGGCCGAGGCGGGGGATCGCCTGACCCTGGTCGAGGCGCCCTTCTCTTCGATGGCGGAGGCATTGGAGCAGCTGGGTGTCGTGCCGGTCGATGGCGTGACGATGGACATCGGCGTGTCCTCGATGCAGCTCGACCAGCCCGAGCGCGGCTTTTCGTTCCAGGCCGATGGTCCGCTCGACATGCGGATGAGCCAGTCGGGCCAGACCGCAGCGGAGTTCGTCAACACCGCGGACGAGGCGGAGATCGCCGACGTCCTCTACCATTATGGCGAGGAGCCGCGCTCGCGCCGGGTCGCCCGCGCGATCGTGGAAGCGCGGCCGATCACGCGCACGGCGGAGCTCGCGGCGCTGGTGCGGCGTGCGCTCGGCCACAAGCCGCACGAGAAGAAGGATCCGGCGACCCGCACCTTCCAGGCGCTGCGTATCCACCTGAACGCGGAGCTGGACGAGCTCGAGCGCGGCCTGGAAGCCGCCGAGCGCGTGCTGAAGCCGGGCGGGCGCCTGGCGGTGGTGACCTTTCACAGCCTGGAGGATCGCATCGTGAAGCGCTTCCTTCGGGAACGCAGCGGCAGCACGCCGGCAGGCTCGCGGCACATGCCCGCCCAGGCCGCCGGCCGCGCCCCCAGCTTCGAAACCCCCGCCAAGCCGGTCCGCGCCGGCGAAGCGGAGCTCGCGCGCAACCCGCGCGCACGATCGGCAACATTGCGGACCGCCCGGCGCACCGGCGCCGCGGCATGGACAGAGGCAGGAGTGAAGTGATGGCGGCGTTCGGGTTCAAGACACTCGGCTGGTGCCTCTGCGTCGCGGTCGTGGCGCCCGCCTTCTACCTCGTCACCTCGCAGGTCGCGGCCGAGCGCAGCCGGCTGGAGTCTGTCGAGCGCGCGATCGTCAAGGCGCGCAGTGATATCCGCACGCTGGAGACCGAGTTCGACACCCGCGCGAACCTTGCGCAGCTCGAGCGCTGGAACGGCGACGTGCTGTCGCTGGCAGCACCGCGCGCCGAACAGTTCGTCGGCGGCGAGGCGATGCTGGCCCAGCTTCCCGGCCGTACCCCGGGCGACGACGTCCAGTTCGCCTCTTATGTGGTGCCGAGCGCGCCGGTGGTGCTGACCGCGGCGACGATGGCCCAGTCGCAGGCGGAGGCTGATGCCGCCAAGGCGATCGCTGCCGAGGCGGCGACCGCGCGCGCGCCTGTCGCGACCGCGAGCGTCGCGCCGACCCAGCGCAAGGCCGCTGCCGCGCCGGTTGCCGTCGCCAAGGCCGATCCCGCGCCGCGCAAGCCCGTCGCGGCTCCGGTCGCCGTCGCCAGTGCCGCCCCGGCACCGCGTAAGCCCGCGGCTGCGCCCGTTCGGACGGCGGCGGTCGTGACGGCTGCCCCGGTGCGCCCGGTCGAGCGCAAGGCGCAGGCCGTGGCGATGCTCGACCAGACGCTGCTGAGTGACCGCACCCTGCGCGACCTCGCCCGCGGCGCCCGTGCGGAGGCAGTGAAGAACCGGTGATCGTCGTTGTCGCCCCCCCGATGACTCAGCGCCAGGGTGATGGCGGCCGGCATTCGCTGGTCGCCATTGCGCATGTGCGGCTGATGATCGTGCTGCTGCTGTTTGCAGCCGGGGTGGCGATGGTGCTCTTGCGGCTGGCGACGCTGGCGATTTCGACCTCGCCGGCTTCGTCGCGGGATGCGGCGGCGGCGCTGGTGCCGCTGCGCGCCGACCTCGTCGACCGCAACGGCGCGCCGCTTGCCCGTACGATCGATGCCTGGTCGATCGCGGTCCGGCCCAACAAGGTCATCGGCGACAAGGCGCAACTCGCCGACCAGCTCGCCATCGTGCTGCCCGAGCATGATGCGGCCTATTACCGCCGCATCCTCCAGGGTTCGAGCACGTTCCGCTACCTGCGTCGTCGCGCGGTGCCGGAGCTGGTCGGGCAGGTGAACGCGCTCGGCGAGCCGGGCATCGTGTTCGCGCGGGAGCCGGAACGGCTTTATCCGCAGTCGACGATGGCAGCGCACGCGCTGGGCTATCTCGACATGGACGGCCGCGGCATGCGCGGCATGGAGCGCTACCTCGACGCACGGCTGACCGATGGCGCCGGCCGTGGCGAGGCGATCGCCCTCTCGATCGACGTGCGCGTGCAGGCGGCGCTGGAGAGCGAACTCAGCCAGGCGATGGCACGCTTTCAGGCGGTCGGCGCAGCCGGCGTGATCCTCGACGTGGATACGGGCGAGGTGATGGCGATGACCTCGCTGCCGACCTTCAATCCCAACAAGGTGACGAGCGGCGGGTCCGAACTGAACACGGTGACGCAGGGCGTCTATGAGCTCGGTTCCACCTTCAAGCCGCTGACGGTCGCTGCCGCGATCGAGACCGGCGTCGCCAGCTCGATGAGCAAGCGCTACGACGCGACCCAGCCGTTGCAGATCGGCCGCTTCCGCATCCATGACGATCACGCGCAGCGCCGCTGGCTCAACATTCCCGAGACGCTGGTGCATTCGTCCAACATCGCCACCGCCCGGATCGCGGACGAGATGGGCCAGGAGCGGATGGCGGCGCTGTTCCGCAGCCTCGGCTTCGACAAGCCGCCCAGCATCGAGATCGAGAAGGCCGGCACCATCTGGCCGAGCTTCTGGGCGCGAACCACCACGCTCACCAGCGCCTATGGCCACGGCATCGCGGTGACCCCGCTGCATCTGGCGACCGCCTATGCGACGATGATCAACGGCGGCATCTGGCGCCCTGCCACGCTGCTCAAGCGCGCGCCTGGCGAGGTGCCCGCCGGCCGCCGCGTCTTCAGCGAGGCGACCAGCGCCCGCATGCGCCAGTTGCTGCGGCTGATCGTGCAGGAAGGTACGGGACGCCGGGGCGAGGCGCCGGGCTTCCGCGTCGGCGCAAAGACCGGTACCGCCGAGCGCGCGACGGGCGGCGGCTATTCCAAGAAGGTCAACGTTTCGACCTTTGCAGCGGCTTTCCCCATGGATCATCCGCGCTATGTGGTGATCGCGATGCTCGACTCGCCCAAGGGAACAGCCGAAACCTATGGCTTCACCAGCGCCGCCTGGACGGTCGCGCCGGTGGCTTCGCGCGTGATCAGTCGCACGGGGCCGCTGCTTGGCGTGATCCCGGATGCGCGGGCGGACGTCGACACGTCGGAATTGCGCGGGCTGCTCTGGCGGCCGGCGGGCCAGGACAAGAGTGCGGGACCGGAATGAAGTTGGGAACTCTCCTCGGGAACGATGGCGGCCCGACCGTCACCGGCTTTGCGATTGATCATCGCAAGGTCGCTCCCGGTACGATCTTTGGCGCGTTCGAGGGCGCGACCGTGAATGGCGAGGACTTTATCCCCGCCGCCATCGCCGCTGGCGCCATCGCAGTGGTCGCTCGACCCGAAGCGGTGGTGCAGGGCGCGCTCCACATCGCCGACCGCAACCCGCGCGAACGGTTCGCACGCCTCGCCGCTGCCTTTTTCGCGCCGTTTCCAGAGACTGCCGTTGCGGTCACCGGCACCAACGGCAAGACCTCGACCGTCGAACTCACTCGCCAGCTGTGGCGGATGCAGGGCCATCACGCGGCCTCCATCGGCACCCTGGGGGTCACCACCGCAGACGATCGCGTCTCGACCGGACTGACCACGCCCGACATCGTCACCTTCCTTTCCAATGTGGCAGGGCTCGCGCGGGAGGGGGTCACCCATCTCGCGTTCGAGGCATCGAGCCACGGCCTCTCGCAATACCGTACCGAGGGCGTGCCCGTGCGCGCCGCTGCGTTCACCAACCTCAGCCGCGATCACCTCGACTATCACGGCGACATGGCGACCTATTTCACCGCCAAGCTGCGCCTGTTCTCGGAAGTGCTCGATCCCGATGGCACCGCCGTCGTGTGGGTCGATGATCCCTATTCCGATCGCGTGATCGACCTGGTGCGCATGCGGGGCAACCGGCTGCTGACGGTCGGCCAGCATGGCGAGACGCTGCGCCTGGTCGGGCGCGATCCGACGTTGCTCGGCCAGGCCCTGACGATCGAGGCAGAGGGCGCCACTCACAAGGTCAACCTGCCGCTGATCGGCGCCTATCAGGCGGCGAATGCGCTGACCGCCGCCGGCCTCGTGCTGGCGACCGGGGGCGACCTCAAGGCGACGCTTGCCGGCTTGTCGCGACTGCAGCCGGTTCGCGGGCGGCTCGAACGCGCGGTCATCACTCGCAGCGGCGCCCCCGTCTACGTCGACTATGCCCACACCCCCGATGCGATCGAAGCGGCGATTGCGGCGCTCAAGCCCCATGCCGCCGGCCGCCTGATCGTGGTGGTGGGCGCCGGCGGTGATCGCGACACCGGCAAGCGCAAGCCGATGGGCGCTGCCGCGGCAGCCGGCGCAGACGTGGTGATCGTTACCGACGACAACCCCCGTGGCGAGGACCCCGCCCGCATCCGCGCGCAAGTGCTGGAGGGAGCGCCGGGCGCGCGCGAGATCGGCGGCCGTCGGGATGCCATCGCCGCCGCGATCGCGGAGGCCGGGCCGGAAGACATCGTGCTGCTTGCCGGCAAGGGGCATGAACAGGGGCAGATCGTAGGAGATCTGGTGCTGCCGTTCGACGATGTCGCGGTGGCGCGGGAGTGCGCGGGGGCCGTATGACGCCCCTCTGGACCTCGGCCGAGATCGCGTCTGCCACCGGCGGCACCGCATCGGCCGATTTCGCGGCCAACGGCGTCACGTTCGATTCGCGCGAAGTGACGCGCGGCGACCTCTTCATTGCCTTGAGCGGGGAGGCGACGGACGGCCATCGCTTCCTCGACGGCGCCTTCGCGCGCGGCGCGGCCGGCGCGCTGGTCTCTGCCGATACGCCGCATCCCAGCGTCCGGGTTGCCGACACCATGGCTGGGCTGGAGGCACTGGCCCGCGCCGCGCGCAGCCGCTCCGCCGCGACCGTGATCGGCGTCACCGGCTCGGTCGGCAAGACCGGCACCAAGGAGGCGCTGTTCGCCGCCCTCGACCGCGGTGCGCCCGGCGCTGCGCATCGCTCGGTCAAGAGCTACAACAATCACACGGGCGTGCCCCTCAGCCTGGCGCGCATGCCGGCGGCGACCCGCTTCGGCGTGTTCGAAATGGGAATGAACCACGCCGGCGAACTGGCGGCGCTTACCCGCATCGTCCGCCCGCATATCGCGGTCGTCACCACCATCGCGCCCGCCCACACCGCCTTCTTCCCGTCGGAAGCCGCCATCGCCGACGCCAAGGGCGAGATCTTCCAGGGGCTGGAGCCCGGCGGCACCGCCATCATCCCCTTCGACAGTCCCCATCGCGACCGGCTGATCGCAGCGGCACGGCCATATGCCGGTCGCATCGTCACCTTTGGACTTGGCGACGGCGCCGATGTGCGTGCGGTCGAGCATGTCGCGATCGGCACCGGCGGCACCTTCGTCATCGCAAAGCTGGGCGAGCGCGAGCTGAGCTTCACGCTCGCACCTCCCGGCGTGCACTGGGTCGCTAACGCCATGGCGGTGCTGGCGGCGGTCGATGCTGCGGGCGGCGATCTTGCCCAGGCGGGGCTTGCGCTCGCCGACCTGCCGGGCCTCCCCGGCCGCGGCGCCCGAATCGAGCTGGCGGTTGGCGACGGCAGCGCGCTCCTGATCGACGAGAGCTACAACGCGAACCCCGCCTCCATGCGCGCGACGCTGAAGGTGCTGGCGGAAGAACCGGGCCGCAAGCTCGCGGTACTCGGTGAAATGCGGGAGCTGGGGGAGGCGAGCGCCCGCTTCCACGCAGAGCTCGCCGGCCCGCTCGGTGAGGCGGGCGTTTCCCACGCCATATTGGTTGGCCCGGGCATGGCGCCCCTAGCTGAAGCCCTTGAGGGTGCGGTGGATTTCGTCCATGTGCCCGACGCCGCCGCCGCGCAGGATCGCCTGTTGGCACTGCTTGCGCCGGGCGACGCGGTTCTCGTCAAGGGTTCGAATGGGGTGGGGCTGGCGGCCGTCGTGGCGGCGCTGGCGGAAAGAGGCTGATGCTGTATCTGATCGCCGAGACGCTGGGTTTTCCGGGCGTGCTCAACCTTGTTCGATATCTGAGCTTTCGCAGCGGCGGTGCCGTCGCGACCGCGCTGTTCATCGGCCTTATCATTGGCCCCCGCTTCATCGGCTGGCTGCGCGTGCGCCAGGGCAAGGGTCAGCCGATCCGTACCGACGGGCCGCAGACCCATCTCGCCAAGCGCGGCACGCCCACCATGGGCGGGCTCATGATCCTTACGTCGATGACGCTGTCGATCCTGCTGTGGATGGACCTGCGCAACCCGTTCGTCTGGGCGTGCCTGTTCGTCACCCTGGGCTTTGCGGCCATCGGTTTCCTCGACGACTATGACAAGGTCCGCAAGGCGAGCACCGCGGGCGTGCCTGGTCGCGTGCGCCTGTTGCTGGAGTTCGTGATCGCCGGCATCGCCAGCTGGCTGATCATCCGCGAGACGGGCACCCAGCTCTACGTGCCGTTCTTTTCCAGCGTCGCGATCGATCTGGGTCCGTTCTACGTTGTGTTCGCCGCCTTCACGATCGTGTCGTTCGGCAACGCCGTGAACCTCACGGACGGCCTCGACGGCCTGGCGACCATGCCGGTGATCATCGCCTCGGTCGCGTTCATGGTCATCGCCTATCTCGCGGGCAACGCGAAGTTCGCCACCTATCTCGGTATTCCGTACGTCGCCGGCGCGGGCGACCTCGCCATCCTGTGCGGCGCAATCGCGGGGGCGGGCCTTGCCTTCCTCTGGTTCAACGCACCGCCGGCCGCGGTCTTCATGGGCGACACCGGCAGCCTCGCGCTCGGCGGCGCGCTGGGCGCGATCGCCGTCACCGCGCACCATGAGATCGTGCTCGGCATCATCGGCGGCCTGTTCGTGGTCGAGGCGCTCAGCGTCATCATCCAGGTGTTCTTCTACAAGCGCACCGGCAAGCGGGTGTTCAAGATGGCCCCGATCCACCATCATTTCGAACAGCTCGGCTGGGCCGAGGCGACGGTGGTGATCCGCTTCTGGATCGTGGCCCTCGTGCTGGCACTCGCCGGCCTTTCCACGCTGAAGCTGCGATGATCGTCGCGGGCGTCTGGTCCGGCAAGCGCTATGCGGTGCTGGGGCTCGCACGCTCCGGTGTCGCTACGGTTGACGCGCTGCTGGCCGGCGGCGCCCAGGTTACCGCCTGGGACAGCGATCCCGCGCGGCGCGATGCCGTGACCGGCGCCACCATTGCCGACCCGCTCGAAATCGACCTTGCCGGCTTCGACGGCGTCGTGGTCTCGCCCGGCGTCCCGCTCAACAGCCATCCGATCGCCGCAAAGGCCCGCGCCGCCGGCGTGCCGGTGCTGGGCGACATCGAGCTTTTTGCCGAGGCGCGCCGCGATCTGCCGCCGCACCGCGTCGTCGGGATCACCGGCACCAACGGCAAGTCGACCACGACTGCGCTCATCCACCACATTCTCCAGACCGCCGGCGTGCCGACGCTGATGGGTGGCAACATCGGCCTGCCGATCCTGCAGCAGCAGCCGCTTGCCCAGGGCGGCGTCTATGTGCTCGAGCTGTCGAGCTACCAGATCGACCTGACGACCACGCTCGACTGCGACGTTGCGGTGCTGCTCAACATCACCCCCGATCATCTCGACCGCTACGACGGCTTCGACGCCTATGCCGCGTCCAAGGCCCGGTTGTTCGCGATGCAGACGCCCGGCCATGCCGCGATCATCGGCATCGACGATACGCCTTCGGCCCTGATCGCTCGCCAGATTGCGCAGGCGGGGCGCAGCGCCGATCTCACCAAGATCGCGCCCGGTGTCTGCATGGACCAGTCGCGCTGGCCCTCGCTTCAGGGCCCGCACAACGCCCAGAACGCGCTCGCCGCCATCGCCGCCTGTGAGGCGCTGGGCATCGACAATGCTGCGATCGACGCGGGCCTCGCGAGCTTCGCCGGCCTGCCGCACCGCATGCAGCGGGTAGCGGAGGTGAACGGCGTCGCCTTCATCGACGACAGCAAGGCGACCAATCCCGAATCGGTCGCCCCCGCGCTCGCCGCCTTCCCGCGCGTCCACTGGATCCTGGGCGGCAAGCCCAAGGGCGATGACCTCGACGCCTGTCGCCCGGGCTTCAGCCATGTCGTGCGCGCCTACACGATCGGGGAGGCCGGCCCGCGCTTCGCCGAGATATTGGCGCCCGAACTCGCGGTGGAGGAGGCCGGCACCATCGATGCCGCCGTCCGCGCGGCCGCCGCCCGCGCCAGGCCCGGCGACGTTGTGCTGCTGTCGCCGGCCTGTGCCTCGTTCGATCAGTTCAGCGACTATGCCGAGCGTGGCCGCGCCTTTGCGCGTGCGGTGGAGGACCTGCGATGACCGATTTTGCGCGTTCGGCCGGACCCATCAGCGAGCGCGTCCAGCGCCACGTGAGCCGCGGTACCCGCTCGCCGATCGGCCTTTGGTTTCGCGACATCGACCGCGTGCTGCTGCTGATCGCGATGCTGCTGATCGCGCTGGGGCTGGTCGCGGTCGCTGCTGCCAGCCCGGCGTCGGCCGTCCGCTATTCGAGCGGCGCGGTGAAGATTCCGGCGATGGCCTATTTCTGGCGGCAGGCGCTTTGGGTGGTGCTGTCGTTCCCGGTGATGATCGCCGTATCGATGCTGCCAGCGACGGCGGCGCGCCGCTTTGCGCTGGGCGGCGCCGCGCTATTCCTGTTCCTCCTCATGGCAACGCCGCTGGTCGGCGTGGAAGTGAACGGCGCCCGGCGCTGGATCGGCCTTGGGTTCAGCCAGTTCCAGCCGTCCGAGTTCCTCAAGCCGATGTTCATCGTGACGACGGCCTGGATCCTGTCGTTTCGAGCGAAGGATCCGCACCTGCCCGTCGTGGCGATCACCGGCGCGCTCACGGCACTGGTGGGCGGCATCCTCATGCTGCAGCCCGACTTCGGCCAGACGATCATCTTCGGCGCGGTATGGCTCACCCTGCTGATGATCGCGGGCATCTCGCCCCGGATCATGGCGCTGCTGGGCGCGCTCGGTGCGGGCGGCGTGGTCGCAGCCTATGTCTTTTACTCCACCGCGCGGGTCCGTATCGACAGCTTCCTGTTCCCCAATCCCGATGCTGTCCACACCGACAGCTATCAGACCGACATGGCGCATGCCGTGCTGACGGCCGGCGGGATCACCGGGACGGGCCCCGGCGGCGGCCGCATCAAGTTCAAGCTGCCAGAGGCACACACCGATTATATCTACGCCGTGGTGGGTGAGGAGTTCGGCCTGATCGCCTGTGCGGCGATCGCCCTTCTGTTTCTCGCGCTGGTGGTGCGCGTGTTCGTGAAGCTGCTGGACGAGGAAGATGCCTTCCGGTTGCTCGCGGCAGCCGGTCTTGCCGTGCAGTTCGGGCTTCAGGCGCTGATCAACATGGCGGTGAATACGGGCATCGCCCCGTCCAAGGGCATGACCTTGCCCTTTATCTCCTATGGCGGTTCTTCGATGGTGGCGCTGTCGATTGGCATGGGACTGCTGCTCGCTTTCACGCGCAGGAACCCGTATCTGACGCGCTCTCCTTACGGTACCCGGTGGAACGGTTGATGCGCGGATCGAAACATTACGTCCTGGCAGCTGGCGGCACGGGGGGACACATGGTCCCCGCGGCGGCCCTTGCGACGGAGCTTGCGGCGCGCGGGCACCGCGTGGCGCTGGTCAGTGACGAGCGCGGCGTGCGCTTCCCCGGCCTGTTCGAAGATGTGCAGACTCATGTGTTGCCCGCTGGCCGGCTCCAGGGCGGGCCGCTGGGCTGGCTCCGCGCCGGGCGGCAGATGCTTGCCGGGCGGGCGATGGCGATGACGCTGTACGACACGTTCCAGCCATCCGCTGTCATCGGCTTTGGCGGGTATCCCGCGCTTCCCGCGCTGGCCGCCGCCTTTGCTCGCAAGGTGCCGACCATCATCCACGAGCAGAACGCCGTGCTCGGCCGGGTCAATCGCCTGGTCGCCGGCCGCGTCAACGCGATCGCCACCTCCTATGAGGACGTCCAGCGGCTAAAGCCGGGCTATGCCGCCAAGGTTTACCTGGTCGGCAATCCGGTGCGGGAGTCGGTGCTGGCACTGCGCGACCGCCCGTTCCCGACGCCGGAGGAGGACGGCCTTTTCCGCGTGCTCGTCACCGGCGGCAGTCAGGGTGCCAGCATCCTCAGCCAGGTCGTGCCCGACGGCCTCGCGCTGCTTCCGCTCCACTTCCGCCGCCGGCTTCAGGTTACGCATCAGGCACGGATCGAGGACATCGACCGCGTCCGCGCGCAATATGCCGAGCACGGCATCCCGGCGGAGATCGCGACCTATCTGCCCGACCTGCCCGAGCGCCTGGCCTGGAGCCATGTCGTGATCGCGCGCGCCGGTGCCTCCACGATTGCGGAACTGACCGCCGCGGGTCGCCCGGCGATCCTCGTGCCGCTACCCAGCGCTACCGATGATCACCAGACGGCGAACGCGCGGGAGATCACTCAGGCAGGCGGCGCGCGCACCATCGCGCAGACGTCGTTCACGCCGACCGAACTCGCCAAGCAGATCCAGAAGCTCGGCCTGGAGCCGCTGGCGCTCGAGAATGCGGCATTGCGTGCGCGCAGCTGCGGCCGCCCATATGCCGTGCGCGACCTCGCCGACCTGGTCGAGAGTATCGACGCGCCGCCCGCAAAGGTCCCGCCGCGCGCCGTCAAAGCCGCTCCGGTTCGGGAGGCGCTGGCATGAAGGGCGTCGCAACCGACATCGGGACGATCCACTTCGTCGGCATCGGCGGCATCGGCATGTCCGGCATTGCCGAGGTGATGAAGAACCTGGGCTATCGCGTGCAGGGCTCTGACGTTGCCGAGGGCTATGTCGTGCAGGGCCTGCGGGATCGCGGGATCCCTGTCGCGATTGGCCACGCCGCCGCGAACCTTGGCGATGCGGTCGTCGTAGTCACTTCGACGGCGATTCAGCGCGGCAATCCGGAGGTCGAGGCGGCACTCGCCCGGCGCGTGCCGGTGGTGCGCCGCGCCGAAATGCTCGCCGAGCTGATGCGCCTCAAATCCACGGTCGCGGTCGCGGGCACCCATGGCAAGACCACGACGACCTCGCTGATCGCGGCGCTGCTCGACGCGGGCGGTGTCGATCCCACCGTCATCAACGGTGGCATCATCAACGCCTATGGCTCCAACGCCCGGCTCGGCGCGAGCGACTGGATGGTGGTGGAAGCCGACGAGAGCGACGGCAGCTTCCTGCGGCTTGACGGCACCATCGCCGTGGTGACCAACATCGACCCCGAGCATCTGGACCATTACGGCTCGTTCGACCGGGCCAAGGACGCCTATGTCGAGTTCGTGGAGAACGTGCCCTTCTATGGCGCGGCGGTCCTGTGCCTCGACCATCCCGAAGTGCAGGCGATCATTCCGCGCGTTCGCGACCGGCGCATCGTGACCTATGGCTTTGCGGCGCAGGCCGATGTGCGCGGCACGAACATCGAGTCCAAGGACGGCTGCAACCGCTTCGACGCGGTCGTTCGCCATCGCGACGGTAGCCAGCGCACCATCGCCGACATCGTCCTGCCGATGGCGGGCCGCCACAACGTCCAGAACGCGCTCGCCGCGATCGCGGTCGCGATCGAGATGGGCATCGACGATGCCACCATCGCCAGCGGCTTTGGTGCTTTCGGTGGCGTGAAGCGCCGCTTCACCAAGGTCGGCACGGTGGCGACACCGGCGATGACGGTGATCGACGACTATGCCCATCATCCCGTCGAGATCCGCGCCGTGTTGTCCGCCGCCCGTGAAGCATCGGCGGGGCGGGTGATCGCGGTCGTCCAGCCGCATCGCTATTCGCGGCTCGGCGCGTTGATGGACGACTTCGCACAGGCGTTCAACGACGCCGACGCGGTCTACGCCCTGCCGGTCTATGCCGCAGGCGAGGCGCCGGTCGAGGGCGTGACGGGCGAGGCGCTGGCCGAGCGCATCTGCCGCCGTGGCCATCGCTCCGCGCAGTCGGTCGCGGACGCGTCCGCCCTGGCGCAGGTGCTGGCGGCGGATGCGCGGGAGGGCGACCTGATCGTCTGCCTGGGCGCGGGTGACATCACCAAGATCGCTGCCGGCCTCGCCACCGCCATCGTCGAGGCGAGCCGGGTGGAGCAGGCTGCATGAGCGACGCCGCCCTCCGTTCTGATGTCCCCACCGGCGCGCTGCCGTCAGTCGCGGGGAAGGTCGAGCCGCAGGGTTCGCTCGCCGAGTTCATCTGGTTTCGCACGGGCGGCCATGCGGAGTGGCTGGTGCGCCCCGATACGGTCGAGGCGCTGGCATCGCTGCTGGGCGCGCTCGATCCCGATACGCCGGTGCTGCCGGTGGGAGTCGGCTCCAACCTGATCGTGCGCGACGGCGGCGTGCCGGGCGTGGTCGTACGCCTGCCCAAGGCGATGGCCAGGGTCTCGGTCGAACCCGGCAACCGGGTGCGGGCAGGGGCCGGCGCGATGGGCATCACCGTCGCATCGGCGGCCCGCGACGCCGGGATCGCCGGTCTCGAGTTCCTGCGCGGCATCCCCGGCACGGTCGGCGGTGCGGTGCGGATGAACGCGGGCGCCTATGGCCGCGACACCAGCGACATCCTGATCGAGGCGACCGTGGTTACCCGCGTCGGCGCGATCGAGACCTGGCCGGCCGAGCGGCTCGGCTACACCTATCGCCACTCCGAACTGCCGGCAGGCGCCGTCGTCGTGGAGGCGCTGTTCGCGGGTACGCCCGGCGATCCCGCGACCATCGGTGCCGAGATGGACCGCATCGCCGCCGAGCGTGAGGCTTCGCAGCCGCTGCGCAGCCGCACCGGCGGCTCCACCTTCAAGAACCCGGCGGGGCACAAGGCATGGGCGCTGATCGATGCCGCGGGTTGCCGGGGTCTGCGCCGCGGCGATGCGCAGGTGAGCGAAAAACACTGCAACTTCCTCCTCAACCTGGGGAACGCCAGCAGCGCCGACATCGAGGCGTTGGGCGAGGAAGTGCGGGCGCGGGTAAAGGCCCATTCCGGCGTCGAGCTGGAATGGGAAATCCAGCGCGTGGGGCTGGCCAAGTGATGCCGCAAATCTTTGGATGGGCCGTGCGCCTGGGAGTGTTTCTGTGACCGAGCCTAGCCTTCACATCGCCGTGCTGATGGGCGGCTGGTCGTCCGAGCGCCCGGTCTCGCTGATGTCGGGCGCGGGCGTTGCGGATGCGCTGGAATCGGTCGGCCATCGGGTCACGCGGATCGACATGGACCGCGACGTCGCCCTGCGGCTTGCCGAGGCGAAGCCCGACGTCGTCTTCAACGCGCTGCACGGTTCGCCGGGTGAGGACGGCACCGTCCAGGGCATGCTCGACCTGATGGGGCTGCCCTATACCCACTCGGGCCTCGCGACCTCGGTGATCGCGATCGACAAGCAGCTGACGAAGCAGGCGCTGGTCCCGCACGGCATCCCGATGCCCGGCGGCCGCATCGTCCGCACCGAGGAGCTGTTCGAGCGCGACCCGCTGCCGCGCCCCTATGTGCTCAAGCCTGTGAACGAGGGCTCGTCGGTCGGCGTCGCCATCGTCACGGACGAAGGAAATTACGGCAACCCGATCGCGCGCGATGCGATCGGGCCGTGGCAGGAATTCGACGAGCTCCTCGCCGAGCCGTTCATCCGCGGCCGTGAGCTTACCACGGCGGTGCTGGGCGACCGCGCGCTCGCCGTGACGGAGCTTCGCCCCAAGTCCGGCTTCTACGACTTCGACGCGAAATACACCGAGGGCCTGACCGAGCATGTCTGCCCGGCCGAGATCCCTGACGACATTGCCGAGGCGTGCAAGGCGATTGCGGTTGCCGCGCACCAGCGGCTCGGTTGTCGCGGCGCGTCCCGATCGGATTTCCGCTGGGATGACAGCCAGGGCGTCGAGGGGCTGTTCCTGCTGGAGGTGAATACCCAGCCCGGCATGACCCCGCTCAGCCTCGTGCCCGAACAGGCGCGCGCGGTCGGCATGTCCTATCCGCAGCTGGTGCAGTGGATCGTCGACGAGGCCCTCACCCATGGAGCGACCGAATGAGCCGCGCAAGTTCCAGGCGGGCCGCGCCCACGCGCACGGTGAAGCCCAAGCGCCGGCCGCAACCCAAGCGCCAGCGCCGGCCCTCGATCCTCGATCACGCCGTCGCCCGGGTGCCGGGCGGCGAGGCGACGGTGCGCAAGGCCGCGGCCTGGGGCATCACCGCCGTCGTCGGCGGCGCTGCCGTTGCGACTGCGGCCTGGCTCGGCGTCTTCGGCCTGGTCGGCACCGCAATGGCAGAGGGCATCGGCAGCCTTGGCTTCCGGGTCGCGCAGATCGAGGTGACCGGCCTCAAGCGCATGGACGCGAACTCCGTCTACGCGGTCGCGCTCGACCAGCGCTCGCGCGCGATGCCGCTGGTGGACCTGAACGGCACCCGCGACCGGCTGCTCGAATATGGCTGGATCGCCGATGCGCGCGTTTCCCGCCGCCTGCCCGACACGCTGGTGATCGACGTGGTCGAGCGCGACCCCGCAGCGGTGTGGCAGAACAACGGCCAGCTGATGCTGATCGACCACAAGGGCGTGCTGCTCGACGAGGTGCCGCCGCACGCGATCCCGCGCCTGCCGCTGGTGATCGGCGAGGGGGCGAATGCGCAGGAGCCCGCCTATCAGCGCCTGATCGCGGCCGCGCCGGCGCTGCGCCCGATGGTCAAGGCGGCGACCTGGGTCGGCAATCGCCGCTGGGACCTGCTGTTCCAGTCCGGCGAGACGCTGGTGCTGCCGGAAGGGGAGAAGGCGGCGGCGCAGGCGCTGGTCCGCTTTGCCCAGATGGACGGCACCATGGGCCTTTTGGGCAAGGGCTATGGCCGCTTCGACCTGCGCGATCCCAGCAAGCTGGTGGTGCGCATGGCACCGGGCGCTGCGGCGCCGGCGACGGAAGACGGCACGCCCGGCAACGCGACCGACGCAGGCGCCGGTACGGGCGGTAACGACACGGGCAGCATCGACGCCGGCAGCAACGGCGTCGTTTAAGGGGCAGGGCGATGGCGAAGGTAGCACCGGAAGGACTGATCACCGCACTCGACATCGGGTCGTCGAAGGTGTCGGCGCTGATCGCCCAAAAGGGCGACGGCGGTGAGCTGGTGGTGCTGGGCACGGGCCAGCGTGAGAGCCGCGGCGTCAAGCGCGGCTATATCGCCGACATGAAGGCGACCGAGACCGCCGTGCGTGAGGCGGTGGAGCAGGCCGAACGCATCGCCGGCCTCAATATCGAGGACGTGTGGGTCAGCTTCTCGGCCGGTGGGCTGCTGTCCGACATCGTCAAGCTCGAGGTCGACCTGGGCGGCCATCGCGTCGAACAGTCGGACGTGGATGCGCTGCTGAAGGCCGGGCGCAACGCCATCGACCCCGGCGCGCTGATGGTGATGCACGCGCAGCCGATGCGCTATTCGCTCGACGGCCTGGGCGGTGTGCGCGACCCGATGGGCCTCCATGCCGATCGGCTGGGCGTGGAGATCCATGTCGTCGCCACCGAGGGGTCGCCGGTCCGCAACCTCGACCTGTGCGTTCGCTCCGCGCACCTTGAGGTGAAGTCGATCATCGCCGCGCCCGTCGCGACCGGCCTTGCCTGTCTGTCCGAGGAAGAGCGCGAGCTGGGCGTCGCGCTGGTCGAGATCGGCGCCGGCGTCACCAACGTGTCGGTGTTCGCGAACGGCGTGCTGACCGGCCTCGCGTCCATCTCGATGGGCGCGGCCGACATCACCGACGACGTCGCCTCCGCCTTCGGCACCGGGCGCAGCCAGGCCGAGCGTCTCAAATGCTTCTACGGCTCCGCCAACATGAGCCCGCGCGACAACCACGACATGATCGACGTGGCCCCGGTCCGCCCCGACGAGGACGCGGAAGGGACGCGGATCACCCGGGCACAGCTGATCGCGGTGATCCGCCAGCGGCTCGACCGGCTGATGGCGGAAATCCAGAAGGAGCTGCGCAAGCTCAACTTCGACGATCCGGTCGGACGGCAGGTGGTGCTGACCGGCGGCGGTGCGGAGTTGAAGGGGATCGCGGACTATGCGCAACAGGCGCTTGGCCGCACGGTTCGCGTCGGTCGTGCGCGCGGGTTGACCGCGTTGCCGGAGGCGCATTCGGGTCCGGGTTTCGCGACGCTCGCGGGCCTGGCCATGTTCGCCGCGTCCGATCCGGTCGACCTTCGGGCCATACAACCGAGCCATCAGGTGGTCACTCGACCCAGTCCGATGGCGATGTTGCAGCGTCTGATGGCCGCCTTTCGGACCAACTACTGAAGATTTGCTACGGATGGTGGCGATCGGGGCTAGTCCACCCCAAGCCGTTGGTGCAAAACAAGTTACATAAGTGAGCGCTGGCCAGGGGCCGGCCGCGCTTCGGGAGATCAGGAATGAGCATCGAATTTCTTCCGCCGGACCTCGACGATCTGACGCCGCGTATTTCGGTGATCGGTGTCGGCGGTGCGGGCGGCAACGCCATCGCGAACATGATCCGCGCCGACGTCCAGGGCGTGGAGTTCCTGGTCGCCAATACCGACGCGCAGGCGTTGAAGCAGTCCGACGCGCCGCAGCGCATCCAGCTGGGCGTGAAGATCACGCAGGGCCTGGGTGCCGGCAGCCGGCCCGAGATCGGCCGTGCCGCGGCCGAGGAAACCATCGAGCAGGTGCAGGAAGCGCTTCAGGGCGCCCACATGTGCTTCATCGCGGCCGGCATGGGCGGCGGCACCGGCACCGGTGCAGCCCCGGTGATCGCCAAGGCGGCGCGTGAGATGGGCATCCTGACCGTCGGCGTGGTGACGAAGCCCTTCTCGTTCGAAGGCAAGAAGCGCGCCCGCTCGGCCGATGCCGGGATCGAGGAGCTTCAGAAGTATGTCGATACCCTGATCGTCATCCCGAACCAGAACCTGTTCCTGATCGCCAACGCCAACACGACCTTCAAGCAGGCGTTCGAAATGGCGGACGAAGTGCTGCAGCAGGGCGTGCGCGGCATTACTGACCTGATGGTCATGCCCGGCCTCATCAACCTCGACTTCGCCGACGTCCGCTCGGTGATGCAGGAGATGGGCAAGGCGATGATGGGCACCGGCGAGGCCGAGGGCGACAGCCGTGCGATCGAAGCCGCGCAGAAGGCGATTGCCAACCCGCTGCTCGACGGCGTGTCGCTGAACGGCGCCAAGGGCGTGATCGTCTCGATCACCGGCGGCGACGACATGCGCCTGCTCGAAGTCGACGAGGCCGCGAACCACATCCGCGAGCTGGTCGACGACGACGCCAACATCATCTGGGGTTCGGCCTTCAATCCGGAGCTGGAAGGCAAGATCCGCGTCTCGGTGGTCGCGACCGGCATAGAGGCGAGCTCCCCCGCGCAGCAGGCGGCGATCGCGGCCGAGCCGGTGCGCACGTCCTTCTCGTTCGGCGGTACCCGTCGTCCGGGCGGTGCACCGGCTGGCGAGCCGCAGTCGACGGAGGCACCCGTTGCTGCCGCACCGGCACCCGCGCCCGCAGCGGAAGCACCCGCGCCTGCGCCGCTGCCCACGGCCGCTGCACAACCGGCCGCCGCTCCCGCGCCCGCACCCCAGCCGCCGGCAGAGGACAGCGATGAGCTCGTCCTCGGCGCCGACACGATGGTCCCCCCGGCAGCAGCGCCGGCCGGCGCGGCCAAGCCCTCGGCCGACGAGCCGCGTCCGGGCTTTGAGGCACGCCGCCGCTGGCTGACGCCGGGTACCGAGGCGGCTGGCGACGACCAGGGCGGCCGCAGCCGTCCGGGTGGCACGCTGTTCGAGCGGATGGCCAATGCCGGCCGTGCGCCTGCCCGTGGTGACGAGACCGCCAAGGAGCCGCTCGACATCCCGCGCTTCCTGCATCGCCAGAACAACCAGTAAGTTGCCGATGGCCGGGCGCCCGTTCGGGGTGCCCGGCCATGCATCCTCCCGTTCATCCGCCGGGAGCTTCGGCTGGTCGCCCCGTGCACGGCGCGCAATTCCCGTTTCCCGTTTGCGCGTCTAAGGTGGCCGCACCCATGAATCGTTTTCCGAGCATCGGGCGCGGAGCGTTGCTGGCAACGCTGTTCGCTGCCTCCTCACCGGCACTGGCGCAGGGCCTCCTGCACCCTGCCTTGGCGCAAGCGATCGTGCAGCAGGCGACGCCGAACGCGGATCGCCTTTCCGCGCAGATGCGGATCCTCGCTTCCAACCCCAATGATCTTGCCGCACTGATCGAGGCCGGCCGGCTGAGCACCCGCCTTGGCGATCCCCAGGCGGCGGTGCAGTTCTTCGCCCGCGCCGACAAGATCCGGCCCGGCGACCCGCGCGTGCTCGCCGGGCGCGCCTCCGCGCTGCTGACGATGGAGCGCCCGGGTGAGGCGCTGCGGCTGTTCGAGGCGGCGGAACGTGGCGGGCTGCAGCCCAGCTACTTCGCCGCCGACCGCGGTCTCGCCTACGACCTGCTCGGCTACCCCACCAACGCGCAACGCGACTATCGCCTGGCGCTCGCGACGGAGCGCGACGACGAGGTCGTCCGCCGTCTCGCGCTTTCGCTGGGCATCACCGGCGACGTGCGCGCGGCGAACCAGCTGCTCGACCCGCTGCTGCGGCAGAATGACCGGGCGGCGTGGCGCGTCCATGCCTGTGTGCTGGCGATGCAGGGCGATGCCGCCGGCGCCGATCGCATCGCGGCGGCGATGCTGCCGGGGTTCGGCACGCAGCTCGCGCCGTTCTTCCGCCGTTTGCCGTCGCTGTCGCCGGCCGATCGCGCCTTTGCCGTCCATTTCGGGCGGCTGGGCAGCACGCCGGGCCGGATTGCCGATGCCCGGCTCGCCCCGCCGGTGACGCCCGCTCCGCGCACCGAAGCACCGGTTGCCCCGGCTCAGGTGGCGGCGGCTCCGGCGGCGACTCAGGCCACCCCCACCCGGAAGCTTTCCGGCCGCGAACGCCGCGCCGCCGCAGCGGCCGCCCGTCGCGAGACCGAAGCCCGCCAGCGTGAGGCGGAGCTCGCCGCCGCGCGCAAGGCGGAGGCCGATCGCCTCGCCCAGATCGAGGCCGCCCGCGCTGCCGAGGCGGCGCGCGTCGCCCAGGCCGCCAGCCTTGCGGAAGCCGCGCGCGTGGCCGAAGCACGACGCCGGGCGCAGGATGCCGCGCTCGCCGAAGCGCGCCGCCGTGCCGAGGCCGAACGCGTCGCGCAGGTCCAGCGCGCGTCCGAAGCCGCGCGTGCGGCCGAGGCACAGCGCCTGGCCGAGGCAGCCCGGCTTGCGGACGCCCAGCGCGCCGCAGCCGCAGCCGCCGCAGAAGAAGCGCGCAGCGCCGCGGAGGCTCGATCCTCCCGCGCCACGGCCGCGCCGAAGCCGCCGGCACCCGCGAGCAGCAACGCCGCGGCAGCCGCTACGGACACCACGCTTGCGACCATCATCCGCAACCTGACCATCCCGGCGGACGAACTCGGCGTGCCGCCGCTCCCGAACGCGCAGCCGGCCCCCGCGCCCGCCCCGTCCGGCACGGTAG
>NZ_JASNVZ010000028.1:0-45926 GCF_049311085.1 Sphingomonas sp. 3-13AW
TCAGCTCGATAGGCTTGGCCCCGCTGCGGTAGACCATCCGCGCGTCGGAGGAATAGCGCGCGACGCTGGTGAAGGGCTGGCCGTAGCGAGCGGCGAGCACCTGCGGCCAGCGGTCGGTGACATCGGTGGGGTCGGAGAGACTGTTGCCGATGATCGCGAACGGCTGCTCGAGCGAATAGCTGGGAAAATCCATCCGCCGTGCCTGGCCGTCGAGCGTGATCGCGCGACCGCCCCAGGAGACGACGTGAGACGTCGGCTGCCCCGCCGTTGCCCATTCCACATAGCCACGCGGGTTGGCCGCGCTGGAGAGCGCGACCGCACGCGGCGAGAGGATCTTGACCGCCACGGCTGCGGCATCGGCTTCGCGCAGGGCTTCGAGCGTGCCCGGCAGGCCATAGACCTTATCCTGGGACAAGCCGCCGTGCATCAGGTCGAGGCGGGACAATTCCTCCTCAGTGCGCAGGCCCAGCCATGCGCCGGGCGCGAAGAGGTCGGAGCGCCATTCGAACGTCCGCTCGGCTTCCAGCACATGCACCCGCATGCCCGCGCCACGCTGATCGAGGGGGATCGCCTCGCGTGCGCCATAGGTCGCGACGGAACGGAATCCGGTGCTGGCGATCGCCTCGGTGCGCGTTGCCGCATCGAGCGCGCGTTCGGCCGCTGCAGTGCTGGTCACCAGCATGTCCGAAAGCTCGCCGGCACCATCGATCACCAGCTCGATCACCTCCTGGTCGACGATCGTCACCGTGGCCCCGGCATCGAGCAGGCCGCCGGCGCGCGTCTGCGCCCCGGCCGCCAGCTCACGATCGACAGGCGCGGTGTTGCTGTCGATCGCCGAGCCGAGCACCTCCAGGTCGCCGTGCAGGCGGGTGATGCCGCCCCACTGCAGGCCCCAGGCCATCACCCGCGTCTCGCCCAGTGCGCCGTACGGGAAGGAGCCTGGGTTGATGGTGGTGTCGCGGTCGAAGTGGATCCGCAGCATGCAGGCGGGAGCGCCGCCCACTGGCTCGAGCGGGCTCACCATCAAACCAAGGCGGAAGTCCTCGGACGTCACGACCAGCTCGAGGTTCGGCGTGCCCGGTGCATCGAGCGAATCCCGGATCTGGATGCGCGGCGCGGCCGCGATCAGCGCACCGGCCGACAGACCGATGATGCGGACCAGATAGGTACGCGGCTCATTGCGCCGGAGGCGAAGCCTCAAGCGAGCGTCGATTGCCATAGTGTCTCCTGTGGATCAGCGGGCGCCGCGCCGCGCCGTAGAGGCCGGCATCAGCGGCCCATGTCCTGCTTGATGTACCCGCCGGGCGCGGTGGGCTGCTCGGGATAGGTGCCGTCGGCCGCTTGCGTCGCCAGGTCGTAGAACAGCACCACGAACGCCGGTGAGGCGGTCTCGGCCGTCGCCGGCAGCGGAACCGCCGCCCAGATCTGGTTCGCGATCGAATAGACCAGTCGGTAGCCTGACGCTGGCGCCAACCCGCCGAGCACCGCGCCCGGAAAGGCAATCTGACGCCCATCGTCGATGGTGGCGGTGAAAGGCTGGACCGTGATCGTGTCGGCCGAGCTGGAGGCCGGATAGGCCGGCCCGACGTCGATCGAGCGGATCGTGTGCGAGGACCGGGGAGCTGCTGGCGTCGAGAGGTTGCCCGACGTCACCGGCCCGAGCACCAGGCGCTCGCTGACATTGCCCCGCACCCGGTACGAGATCGCCACCTCGTACCCGGCCTCGGGTGCGATACCCGCGATCTCGCGGACGGTGGTGGTGGGCTGGTCGGTGCCGGCCATGATCCATCCCCCGTCTGCCGCGCCACCGGTGAATTGCCGATATTCGAAGATCACCGCGTCCGCGCTCGCGTTGTTCACGGCGCCCGAGATCCGGAGCGCCGGCGTTGCAGCGCCGGCCGTCCCAAGCGAGACGCCGGCGACGCTCCAATCGCCCACCGCCGGCGCAGCGGCCGACGGATCATAGACGATGTTCGCGGTCGGCGGCGCGACCCCGGTCTGTCCGAGCGCATAGGGGTGCTTGCTGTCGGTCTCGGTGCGGACTTCGTACGTCACCACGCCGCTTGCCGGCTCTATGCCCCGCCCGGTGATCATCACCTTGGTTGACCAGCCCGGCTCAGGCTGGAACGTCACGCAATCGCCCAGCTTGTAGTTGAGCCACCACGGACCGAGCGGGATCGATCCCGGGCCCGCTTCGCGTGCGTCCAGGATCTCGTACGCCGCGAGCTGCGCGACCTGGTCGACGTCCTGGACCAGCGGGAAGGCGATCTCGCGCGTACGCTCGTCGCCGTCGAGGGCCACAGCTTCGGCGATCCGCACCACCTTCGCCGGTACCATCTCCCAATCGTGAGCCTCGGAACGATAGCTCGGGATCACCCCGTTGATCCGGTTTCGGCGCATCTGCGTGCCGGAAAAGGTGCTCTTGCCGCGAATGTCGGCCGCGGTGATCGTCGCCAGGCTAACCCGGGGCGCCTGGTTGATGCAGGAGAACTGGCCACCGGTGATCACCGGCTTTGCGCCTCCCGCCTGCAGCATGGCCTTCATGCTGTTCCAGGCGGTGTCGGGCCGCGTGACCACCTGCCCGCCGAGGGTCCAGCCCCGGACCTTGTTGAGGTTGCGCCCTTCCACGAACGCGGCGACGTCGATCTGCGCCAGCGGTGCGCCGATGCCGGCGACGCGCTTGCCGTTCATCCAGCGGCCCAGGCACCAGGTCAGCGCATGCAGGTGGGGATCGTCCGACCAGACATAGGTCTCTTCCTGCAGCGCGCGGCACGGCCCCGATCCGCCCGGATAGGTATCGTCCTGCACCGGATCCCAGACCAGCGCCCAATGCCCGATCCACCCCATCTTGGGCTCGGTGGTAAGCTGGCCCTTGCCCTTGTTGTCGTAGACCAGCGTGTTCATCACCGCGGGCAGGCCGGACAGCTTGTGCTGCGGCGTCCAGCCCGGGGGTGCGCCGAGCGGCGGTACCAGAGCAGTGGGTTCAGGGCAGCGGCCGAGCTGATGCCGCTGGTAGATCAGGTTGCGATAGGTGCCGATCGCGTTGCCGGCGCCGTCGAAGGATACCGTCGTGCGGTTGGCAAACGTCGCGTCGATCGACGCGGCCCTCGTCAGCGCAAGCACGGTGACGATCGTCTGGTACTTGTTGTTTTCGCCGCCGTGGCCGCGGCGATAGACGATGTTGCCCGACACCAGGGTCCGGCCCATCGGGTACGGCAGGCCGGCGTAAGGATCCGCCTTCCACTTCGTCTGCGATCCGCCCTCACTCGGCCGCGGCATCACCGCCTGGGCAACCGTGGAGAGCGTGAACAGTGCCGATCCCGCCAGCACGGCGCCGAACGTGCTCGCGCCGATTCCGGTTGCTGCCGCGCCCATTGCCACGGTCGAGCCGAAGGCGCCGGCCAGCGAGGCGCCAGCGGCGAGGCCGATACCGGTGGAGGCGATCGCCACGGCGCCGATCACCAGGGCTGCGGTCGAGAGCGCCTTCACCAGAGCCCTCCGTAGACCCGCCAGCTGGCGAGCACCTCGAGCGGATCCACCACGACCGCGCCGGCGACGCTTTCGTGAAACGCCAGCGCGCGGCCGTTCCCCACGCAGATGCCGATCGCATCGAGCTTGCCGGTTGAAGGCAGCGAGATCACGTCGCCGACGATCGCCTCGGCCGGAGCGATCCGCGGATACCGCTGGTCCAGTGCTTCGGCCAGGCTGGCGACGCCCATGCGCCGGAGCGCGCGCGTGGCGCCGATCGCCGTCTTGTAGCTTCCCAGCTTTGCCAGGCGCAGCTCGTGGCCGAGCTGGCGAAGGTGGAAGGCCAGCATCTTGCCACAGTCGGCCTTACCCCAGGCGAACGGCACGTCGACGAATCGGTCAAGGGTCGCCTGCGCAGCATCGCGCAGGACGACCAGCGGCGCGCTTGCGCCGGCATCAATCTGCATCAGGTGCGATCCCGGGTGATGCGGCCCAGGGCCGCGTTATTGGTGCGGGTCTCGACCGCGGTCAGGTCGATCTTCTGGCCCCAGGGCACATAGGTCTCGACCTCGCTGACAAACTCGAGCCCCAGCTCGCCTGGCCACACGCTTTGGTGCCACGCCAGGCACAAGCGCAGAGCTTCCTCGACCGCGAACAGCCGCTCGGCCACGCTGCCGATCCGATACTCGAGCCGCCGATCGCGGGCGTCCCAGGTGATGGTCGGCACGTCGAGCTCGCCGGCGAACAGGACATAGGCATGCGGCACCGCGAGCCCGGTCACCATGTCGACGCACCCGATCGAGATCGTCACCGGCGATCCCTGGACGGCCGGATCGACCAGTGCCGCCAGCGCGGTCGCGCTCGAGGGGATCAGCCCCAGCGAGACGACCGGCGCCTTCTCGCCGACGCTGTCGGTCAGGCCCTTGATGGTGTCGAGCGCGCCATAGACAGGATCTCGGCCGACGAACTTGCGGTTGCCGATCATCAGCTCGGCCGCACCGTCGACCAGCAGCAGGTCGTGCCCGGGCAGGTTGATCTCGACCGATCCGTACAGCAGCGGGCGCTCGCCGCGGAGAGCCGCGGCGAGTTGCGGGGACAACTGGCTCATACGCTATGCGTCTTCGGTGATGGTGATGGTGCCGAAGTCGAACATGCCGTCCTTGGAGCGATCCCAGGCCACCTCATTGCCCGACAGGCTGCCCTCGATCTTCAGCTTCTCGGCGAACTCGATCACGTCGCCGTCGTCGGGAATGACGCGCAGCATGGGAAAGATCGACAGGACGCCGGCGCCGGTCAGCAGGGTTTGCGGCTCGGCGACGAAGTGCAGATATCGGCGTCCGCGATGGACCAGGCTGATTGCCTCGCCCTCGCCGAAGTGGGCGCGGATGCCGGCACCGCGGACCGCAAGCAACGAGCCTGCCTGGCCCGCGCCGTTCACGACGGGCGAGCCGTGGATCCGGGAGGTGAAACCATCCTGGGTGAAGCGGACCAGCGCCCCTGCGAGCTTGGCTTGGCGCAGTCGCGAGGACCAGATGCGCCCGTGCGGCTCCGCCCGCATCGCCGGCGGCGTAATGTCCAGCGCGTGGCGCGTGCCGAGCCGAAGCAGCGTGAGTGTTGGCCCGCCGTTGGGCGCCTCGAGCCGGCCGCCCCAATCGAGCATGCGCAGCCGATCGCTCCGGAGCGCGGGCTTGTTCGGCAGCAGAATGGGCCCGCTCATTGCGGGATCGCCTGCATGCGATCGTCGGCCAGCTCGGCCTGCGCCATTTGGCTGCCGGTGACGATCGCCACCTGGGAATGTCGGGCCATCAGGGCGTTCACCTGCTGCATGAACTCGGCAGTCGTGATGGACTCGCGGAGATCGAACGTGATCGAGGAGCCACCTGCGCGAACGGGCGCGACGGAGTGTGGCGCCGGTGGCGCGCGGCGGTAGATACGCTCTGGTGAGACCAGGCCGCCGGCGGCGAAGCCGGGAAGCCGGCCCTTGTTCATGGCGTCGATCAGCGGCCAGTAGCGACGGGTCGCCTCGGCCGTGTTGATCGATTCCCCGTTCGACACCGCGATCGGCTCGTTCCCGCCCACCATCGCGAGGATGCTGTCCGAGGTGCCGGTGCCCGGGCCCGAGATCATGCGTCCGCCGGTGGCGAAGCCGCGGATCTTGCCGCCGCGCGCAAACCCGAGCGGCATCCCGATCATGGTGAGGATCCCGCGCTGCAGTGCCAGGCGCGCGAGATCCGCAAGCACCGACTTCACCATCTTCCCGACGGCGCCGGCGACGCTCTCCGTCCCGTCGAGGATCCCGAGCAACCCTTCCTGGAGCCCGTCGAGCGCGTTGACCTCGATATCGCCCAGCGCCGCGTTGAGATCGCCGACGTTGTCCTGAAGCCGCTCCCGATAGTCCTCCATCGGGTCGCGATCGCGCGTCTGCCGCTCGATCTGCCCGACGCGGTAGGGATGCTCCTCGTCGATCTGGCGCAGCTGGGCTTCGCCCTCTGCCCAGCTCGCGGGATCGTCGGTCTCGATCAGGCGGATTGCCCGGTTGCGTGCCTCTGCCTCCTCGTTGGCGAGGATCTGCAGCGCGATCCGCCGGCGCTCGGCCGCAGTGGTCGCGACGTCCGCCTGCAGCTGCAGGATGGTCGTCGATCGGCGCAGATGCGCGTCATCGGCCGCGAGCTGCTGGTCGAGCAGCTGCACGGCCTCTTCCTGCCGAATGGCGGCCATCTGTGCGGCCGCGTTCGAGCGGTAGATCTGCTGCACGACGTTCGCCTGCGCCTGGCTCCAGCGCTTCTGCTCGACCCCGGTCTGCGCCTCGGCGATCAGTCGATCGCGCGCCAGCTCGACGCCTTGCACGTCGAGGTCGGCCGCGGCGGCGATATCGGTGGTGCGGTCGCGGGTCAGCTGCAGCTGTTCCTGCTGCGCCTTCGTCAGCAGGTCCGCGTACGCCTCGCGGTTGCGGATCCGCTCCTGGTCCTTGGCCTCCTGCTTGCGCTGGATGCTCTCGGCCGACGGACCCTTGCCGCCCCAGGCGACGTGGAAGTGCTTCCCTTCATCGAGCAGCTCGGAAATCTCGACGCCCTGGTCGGTGAAGGCCTTGCGGATCTTCGCCAGCGTCATGCCGCGCGTTTTGGCGATGTCGATCGCCTGGCCGCGCTCATGGTTGCTGGTGCCGGGTGCCGCGGCGAGCGGCCCCTTCCCAGCGAGATAGGCGTCGTACAGCTCCTGCTGCTTCTCGCGGCTGCGCGTGGTGCTAGTGACGGTGCCGCCGATCCCGCGCGCAATCCCGACCGCGTCGTCGACGCTGATCTTGCGCCCGGTCTGCCGGTTCGGGTTCGACGTGCTGGAAGCTGCCGATTGGCGCTTCCGCTCCTTCTCGAGATCGGCTTCCCGCTGGCGCTCGATCGCGCCGAGCTGTCGGGTAAGCGCGGTCGTGACGGTCGCCCCGCCCTTCGCCGCTTCGCGCGCAGCGTTCCGCGCTGCCAGCGCCTGGTCGTCATAGAGCTTGTTGATGCGCGCGATCGGGTCGGCCATCCGCCTGGCGGCGTCCTGCGCGAGATCCACACGCGACTTGTTGATAGCGCGCTCGGCCGCTTCGACCTCGGTCTGCGCCTTCGCCAGTTCCACCTGAAGCCCGGCGACATCCTCGTCCCGAACGCGGCGCGCTACGGCGGCGCTGCGGGGATCCATGTTCGCGAAAGCGCTGTCGCCCAGCGCCTTCTGTGCCGCCAGCGCCTCGTCGAGCCTGGCCTTGATCGCCTCCCGAATGGCGAGAACCTCGTCCCGCTTGTTCCTGGCGGCGATGTTCGATCGCTCGGCCGCCGCGCGCTCTTGCTCCGCGGATTCGTCCAGCGCCTTGTTCTGGTCGGCGATCGCCGCGCTCAACCCGTCCAGCGTGTGCGCAAACGCATCTTTGGCATCAGCCGCGCGCTTGGTGTCGATGCCGTCCTGGCGCAGCTTCTCGATCGAGCCGTCCAGCCCCTCGTTCTGCTCGAAAACCTTCGCCACGAACGGCGTCAGCGCGACCATGCCGACCGTGAGCGCCACGCCCAGGCCACCGCTCAGGAACGAGCCGACAGCGCCCAGCTTGCCCTCGAACCCGGCAAGCGCACCGGCGGCCTGCGGCATCTGCTGCGCAAATGCGACGAACGCGCTTTGGCCGCTCACCACCTGGACGGTGAAGTCCTGGAACTGGAAACCCAGGTTCTGCATCGCCGCGCGCTGCTGCCCGGAAACCGCCGTGTGGCGCACCTGGGCCACGCCCAGCTCGCCCAACTCACGCTGCACGTTATCCAGTACCAGCGCCTGGGAGCGCAGCGCCTCGGCCTCATGCAGCGCGCCCTGCGCGGCTGCCTCGGCGGCGACGGCGTAGACCTGCGCAGCGGCAGTGTCGCCCTTGGTGGCAGCGGCTGCTCGAGCAGCTGCGTCCGCGACCAGGCGCAGGCCGTGCGCACGCGCCTCGGCCGCCGCGGCCGCTTCGCCGGCGGCGCTGGCGTTGATGACCTGGAACGCCGCGGATCCGTTCGGCGCATCGAGCACCGCACGCGCATTCTCGCGGATCTTCTGGAACGTGGCGGCGTAGGCGCGTTCCATCGCCTTGGCCGATGAGGGCGCACCCGCGCCCATGTCCTTCAGCGCCTTTTCCACCTCGGCCGCGGTGTCGTTCGCCGCGGTGCCGAAGGTGTTGAGCACCGAACGGCCGGCCTTCATGGCGGCCTCGAGCCCGGTGACGCTGCCGTTGACCGAGAGGAACAGATCGCGGCGGTTTGCTTTCGCTGCCATGCACGCCTCCTCTCAAACGCGAGAGGGCGACCCGCAGGCCGCCCTCTTCGCTTCTTCTACTGCCCGGCGGCGATCCGCCGGTTCGCTTCCTGGCGGGCTTCGATGACGGCCCAGACTTCGTGCGGCGTGGCGGACCAGTATTGGTCCGCCGACCACCCGAAGCTGTCCATCATGATCCCCATCATGCGGCGGTGGTGTCGGTCTCCGTCGTCGTCACCGCCGCTTTCGCTTCCCCCGACGCGGTGCGCCCGCCCGTCGCCGCATCGAGTAGGCAGATCGTCAGCCGAGCGCTGGCCGTGGCCGAGCCCTCTTCGAAGATCAGCTCGCCCAGGCGATCGGCACTGACCGCGCGGGTCATCGCATCCTGCGCGCCGGCGCGGATCAGCTCGGCCGCGATGATGCCCATCTGCTCGTTGGTCAGCTCGCCGGCGTTGCCGAGGCGGACCAGCGCCAGGTTGGAGCGGCCGGTCTTCTTCTCGATCGCCTTCAGCGCCGGGTGCGACGGCCGCAGGCAATAGGTGACGCCGCCGAGCGTGAGTTCGTGCTCGCCGCGGTCGGCGATCGCGACCGGCTGTTCGGCCGGCAGTTCCTGCGGCGCTCCCGCGCCAGCGGTCTTGCGGATCCGCTTCACGCGCCGGCGCCCGCACCGCCAGCAGCCACGCCGGTCAGGTTGTCGATTTCGGGGGTGTCGGCGTTCTTCATATCGGCGCTCCAGGTCGCGACGCCGACCGGAAACTCCGCACTGAAGTTGCCGACCGCTACGAGGCCCTGGAAGCGCGTGACGCCGCCCTTGGAGATCTCGACCTCCACTTCCGGCGGGTTCGCCTTCGACGCCGCCTCGAGCGCGACCAGGCCGGGATCCGGCAGCTTCAGATTGCCCGAGACCGAGATGCTGATGTTGGTCTGGCCGTACGTGCCCTTGCCACCATCCTTGTCGGAAGTGTCGAGGTCGGCCGAGTTGCGCTTGTAGCTGAAGGTGGTCTCGCCACCGATCGGCACGAACGCCGCGCCCGACTTGATCTTGACGCGGGTGTCGCGCCCCTGTTCGGTTGCCATGTTGCTTCTCCTTGTTCCGGCTCAGGCCGGCTCTGCTGTGAGGGTGAAGGTCTGCACGCCGGCGAAGGTGACGCCGTCCGGCCCCGCCCCGCTCACGGATCCGCTGACCAGGCGGGGCCGACTGAACACGACGCCGTCGGCCACTAGCTCGGCGCCGCTAAGGGCGCCGCCAGCGGCACCCATCATTGCGATCAGCTGGGCGCGATCCTTGCCGCGGTAGACGGTGATCAGCTCCAGCGTGATATCGAGCAGCGGATCTTCCTTGCTGCCCTCGTTCTCGAAATCGATATCGCCGAGCATCGTGAACGGCGGCTGCGTATCCTGGCGCACGAAGTCGAGGACATCGGGCACCGCGGCCGCGATCGCTTCGAAGGCAGCGCCCCGGGTCGCTTCGACCAGGTCCATCTCGGTCATGCAGCACCTCCCGCTGTCGAGATCGTCGCGCTCCAAAAGTTCGCCAGGCGCTGGGCCACGTCGATCTCGGGGCGCTCCTTCCGGACGAACGGCCGCTCGGCCATAGCGCGCACCCGCATCTTGTACGGACTGCCGACCGGCGTGCCGGCGTTCGGCCCCCGGCGCCGCATGCGCTTGCTCTCGCCCAGGTACTGGACCGTTCGCTTGCTGGTGCGGCCGTTGCCGCGGATCTTCCGCTTCAGATTGCGCGTGACCAGGACCGTCTGGCCGCGACGCCCGAACTCGATGATGCGGCCGTAGAACAGCTTCGATCGACCGCGCCGCAGGTTCAGCAAGCCGACCCGCACCCGAAGCTCGTCCATCTGCAGCTGGAGTTGCAGGCCGGCCTCTAGCTTCCCGGTACCGTTCGGCGCATCGCGCTTCTGCGCCGCGAGGATATCGCGGCTGATAATCGCCAGCTCGACGCCCAGCTGCTCGCGTGCCGCCTGGGGAACCTCGCCGAGCATCGCATAGGATGCGGCGAGACCCTTCACCCGGTCGGTCACGGTAGCTTCTGCACGCTTTCGGTGCTGGCCGTGATCACCAGCTCCTTGCGCAACCCGTCCGGATCGACAGGGGGCGCGGTGATGTTGAGGATCCTGCCACTCCAGCGCAGCTGATCCGACGCGAGCACGTCGTCCCGGAAGCGTATCGTGATCTTGTAGACCGCGATCCCCTGCAGTGCCTGCTCGAGCACGGCTTCGCGCCCGGGTTGTCCAAGGATCTCTGCCCGCGTGGCCGCGATCATCTGCCAGTCGTCGGTAAAACCGCCCCGGCCGTTCTTCGTCTCGACGGATCGCCAGATCTCGATGCGCTGGCGAAGCCGGCCGGCGCCGAGCCGCTTGCGGCCCGCCATCAGCCGATGCTCACCCGAACGTGCCGGCCGACCAGGACACGTACGACGCTAAGGTCGATCTGCACCAGCTCGCGGTTGAGAAAGAACTCGCCCAGGACGAGCTTGATGGCGTGGATGACGTTCGCCGGAACGTCTGCTGCGGTGGACCAGCCATCCTCGCCGAGCAGGGAACGGCCGAGCACGTCCTCAACCGTTGCCTGAGCGGCCAGGATCAGGTCGGAGAGGTGACCTTCCTCCCCTTCATTCTGCTCGAGCCCGAGGTGCTCTTTCGCAGCGTCGATCGTCACCAGAAGCATGGCGCACCTCCATCGGCGTTGGGGAAGAGCCCGGGTCGGCGCGCGGCCGACCCGGACAGGATCAGGCGGCGGACTTGTCTTCCGCCTTCGCCTTCACTGGTTCGGCGAACTTCTGGTCAACCAGGCGCTTCTCGGTGGCGGCATCGAACGAGGCGATCTCGTCCTTGTTGTAGAGGGTGCCCTGCTGGCACTGACGGAGGAACTTCACGGCCATTTTCGGCTCTCCAGATGCGCGAAGGGCGCCCCGTAGGACGCCCTGGCGCGGGTTGTGGTCGTGGTGTCAGCGGAGCCTTACGGCTTCCACTTCACCCCGGTCAGGACCGCAAAGGCGCTGTCATAGCGCAGCTGCGTGTCGTGCTCCTGGATCAGCCGGATCAGCGTCTCGTCCTGCGAGAATGCCGACTTCACCTGGCCGTCTTCGACGTAGGCCGCCTCGGTCGAGGCAGCGAGCGTCACCTGGAACGTGTCGCCGATCAGGAACTGCTCGAAATCGCCGAAGTAGATCTCCGACTCGTCGCCGGCAGCGCCTAGATTGTCCGGTACCGACGTGGTGATGCCGATCGGATAGATCCCGAGCCGCCCTTCGGCTACCTCCGGAAACGCCTTGTTGCCGTTGCCATCGCGCAGGTTCTCCAGGAACATCGCGACCGTGGGGCTCATGATGTAGCCGCACTTGGCCATTGGCACGTTCGCGTTGATCACCTTCAGCCGCAGGCGGCCGAGGTCGGAGGTGACCGACTCCAGCGACGTGTCTGCGGTGATCGTGAGCTTGTTGCCGGCCGGGATCAGCGAGCTCAGGCCCGCCGGCGCCGTGGTCGAGCCGGCACCGCGGAGGAACTGCTGGTCCTCCTTGATCGCGGCGCTGGTGACCAGGTCGTCACGCACCATCGCGTCGACGCCAAAGCTGGCGCGACGGATCAGCTGATTGGTGATCGGCACGATCGCGCGGAGCGTCTTGGCCGACATCTTCAGCTCGCCGACCGGGAAGCCGGTCGTCGGTGCGGGCTCACGCTCGCCGACATAGCCGGCCTGGCTGGTCCCGGTCTGCTTGCGCATGCTCAGGTTGCCGTCCGGCATCGGCACGGATCGCGCGCCCATGTTCCGGATGGTCACGCGCGGGCGCAACAGGCCGATGAAGTCGCGGCTGTAGGCGGTGTCGACCAGGTAGCCGCCCTTGGTAGCAGTGGACTGCTCCATGTTGGCGACGATCTGGCCGGTCTGGTCGCCCCAGATCCCCTGGGCATGGGCGGCCATCGCGCGCTGGTCCTGGCCGCCGGTCGCGGCGATCGCGATCGCTACGCGGCCGACCATTGCACCGGGCTCGATCTTCTCGGCGACGGCAGCCGGCACGGTACCGGGCTGGCCTGCGGTGGTGGTGCCGCCGGGTACGGTCACCGGGGTTGCGGCCGACGCCTTGAGGGCGAGCAGCTGCTCTTCCGTGGCGATCTTGGCCTGCAGGCCCTTCGCCTCTTCGGCCTTCGCGTCGAAGGCGGTCTGCTCTTCGGCGGTGAGGTCGCGGCCGTTATCGTTGGCGGCTGCCTCGAGCATGCCGTCCATCGATGCAACGACGGCCGCCAGGCTGGTCTTGAGCGCGGTAATGCGCATGGACACGTCTCCTTGGTGGGTTAGCTCGCGCGGAGCTGCGCGAGCGTCAGGGTGTTCGCCGCGGCCGTCCGCCGTGGCGCTGCCGGTCCGGCCTTGGCGAGCCGGCGGATCGCACCGTCGAGGCCATCAGCCTCGATCCGGTCGACCATACCGGCAGCCTTGGCCGCCTTTCCGGTGAGGGTGCCGCCCTTGCCGAACTCGCTGCGCACCGTTGCTTCGGTCACGCCGCGGCCGCGGGCCACAGTCTGGATGAAGATGTCCTCGATTCCGTCGAGCATCTGCCGGACGACTGCCTGCCCTTCGGGCGTGGACAGGTCCGGACGCTTGTTCGGCGCGTTGGTGCTCGCGATCTCAAGGTCGCGGCGGCCGTTCGCGTCGGGATCGACCTGGTAGGAGGTGGAGATCAGCACGCCGATCGAGCCGACCACGCCGGTCGGATCGAGGCTGATCCCGCCGGCGGCCGCGCTGCCGATCCAGTAGGCGGCCGAGCAGCACAGGCCGGTTACGTGAACCGAAATGGGCTTGGGCGATGCTGCGACCAGGCGCGCGAAGTCGTTGACCTGGGCGACCGCGCCGCCCGGGCTGTCGATCACCATCAGGATCTGGCGCACCTCGGGCGATGCCTGCAGCGCGCGCAGATCGGCGGCGGCGATATCGAGCGACGCGGCGCCCGAGTATTCCGTCATGATGTTCGACCGCGGGAATACCGGGCCCAGCAACGGCAGCATGCCGATACCGTCGCGGAGCATTGCCTTGCGGGTACCAGGCGCGCGCTCGCCCATTGCGGCGACCGCGGAAAGCTGGCGCTCCTGGTGGCCATCGTCCTTCAGCGCCAGCACCGCCGGGTCGTCCAGGACGCGCAGCGCGATCGCTTCGATCGCCTCGAGATAGCCGGGCATGATGGCCCACGGCTGCGACCGGATCGCAGCGAGAACATGCTGGTTCATTCGTCTTCCTCGGACTCGCGCGCGGGCTCGGCCGGGCGGCTTGCGGGGGTGGAGGGCGCAGCGCCCTCGAGCGTGGAGCCGGATCCGACGCGATACTTGTCGCCGCCGGGCCGCTTGTTGCGGTTCTCCATGTCCCGGACCTCGTCCGGGTTCAGGATCCCCTTGTCGATGCCGATCGCATAGGCCTCGTATCGGCTCTTGAGGTCGCCCTTCAGCATCGCCTCGGGCATGAACTCGAAATAGCACCCGGGCTCGGCGAACTGGTGGTTCAGGTGGGCCGCCGCCCGTTCGAAGTGCGCCAGCATCGAGTGCAGGTACAGCTCGAGGCTCTGGTGCTCGATGTTGGTGAAGGTCGCGCGGCTCAGCTCGAACAGGACGTGGGGCGGAACCCCGAAGGCGCGCGCCACCTCCACAACAGAGAAGGTGCGCGTCTCGATGTATTGCGCGTCCTTGTTGTTGTGGGAGAGGAACTCGGCCTTCATCTCCTGGTCGAGCACCGCCGTTGCGCCGGCGTTACGCGGGCCCGAAAAGCGCTGCTGCCAGTCGTTGCGGATCCGCTGCTTCTCGTCCCGGTCGACCTTCGCCTTGGTCGTCAGCACCGTCGACGGCTGCGCGTTGTTGTCCCAGAACCGGGCCGCAAACTCGTTGGTCGCTGCCGCACCCTCGAACGCATCGGCGAGCAGCTGCAGGCGGTTCACGCCGACCAGGCCGTCGCGGCTGAAGCCCGGCACATACCAGATCTCGTTGCGGGTCAGGCGCCGGCGCGATCCGTCCGGCAGCTGCGCGTCGTAGAACATCTCCAGGCCGTCGGTTTCGTCCCAATGCTGGACGGGCTCGAGGCCCTCCGGGATCAACCGGCTAAGCGCCTTGGGCCGGTAGAGCTGGTCCCGGTGAATGTACGCACCGAAGCGGCCGCGCATCAGCAGGTCGCCCATCATCAGCTCTTTGAGCAGGAACGCGGGCTGAACCGCGTTCGCGCTGGTGAGCATCATCTGTGCCTGGGGCGCATCGTCGACGCGAACCTTCCCCTCGGCCGTCCGCCGGTAATAGTGGCACGGCGTCATCGCGTAGAGGCCGCACAGCACCTCGAGCGCGCGCAGCACCGCCGGTACGGTAAGCGCCCGGCTTTCGCCCATCGGTGCATGGCCACGCTTCCCGCCGAGCAGGTTCAGCACGGTCATGCCGCCCGGGTCGTTCAGGCCATCGGCCTCGCTGACGATCGTCGTGCCGGTGCCGGCGGTCGAAGCCCGCCACGCCTGAACGGCCGCGCGAGCACGGTCCATCATTCCCATGCTCAAATCCCCGTATATTCGAAGCCCTCTTCGGCCTCGCCGGACAGCGCCACCGCCAAAGCGGCGATCAGCGCGACCGGGTTGTCGATCTTCGCCTCGGCCCGCGGTTTGCGCGGGTAGACGTTGTCCTTGGCGTCGAGCTGGGCGACGACGTTTGCGACTTCCCATTCCATCACCGGACAGCCGGCGTGGGCGATCAGCTCGGCCCGCATGAAGGCGTCGAGCTGCTTCATCGGGTCGGAGAAAGTGACGACGGTCGGCCGCACCTCGAGAACCGGCGCACCCTTCTTCATAAGGCGGGTGACCAGCATCGTGGCCTGGGCGGGATCGTAGGCGATCGTCTCCACGTCGAAGCGCTCCCGCGCCTCGTCGATCGCCAGCTCGATCTCCTCGTAATCGGTGATGTTGCCGGGCGAGACGTCGAGCAGGCCCTGCGCATGCCAGCCCTGGTAGGCGCTCACATCTTCCACGGTTCGCTCGGGCAGGAAGTACCTGCCCAGGCGAACATAGGGATCCTCTTTCGTCGGTCTGTCGCCCAGCGGCGGGAACAGATACTCGAGCGCGGCGATATCGAGTTTACTGGCGAGATCGAGGCTCAGGATGCAGCGGCGCCCCGCGAAGCGCTCGAGATGCTCGGCGTCGATGAAGCGCACCGGAATGTCCGGATCCGCGCACCGCCGCCATGCCTCGATGTCGAAATAGGCGCTCTTTGCCGCCACCCATTGGTTGAGGTGCTTCGTCTTGAAGACGCCCCGCTTGCGTGGCCGCTCGACCGCGTCGCGCTGCTGGGCGAGCAGATACTCCAGCTTGACCGAGATCCCGACGTTCGGGTTGGCCTTCGCCAGCGTCTCTGGCGACTTCCAATCGTCGCCTTCGTCTGCCGCATATTCGGCGAAGAAGGTCGCATCCTCCAGCGGCGGGCCGCCGCTATGCCCGATCCCGGCGAGCTTCTCACGCTCCTCCAGGACCATCGCGTAGCAGGGCCCGGCCAGGTTCTCGCCGGCAGTCGTGATCAGCAGCTGCAGCGGCTGCGATCGCGCGCCCATGCCGGTGATCATGGTGTCGACCTGGCCGTCGTCGACGTGCTCGTGATACTCGTCGTGGATCGAGCAGCTCGGCGATTGCCCGTCCCCCGGGTCGCCGATGATCGTCTCCATCTTGGAGCCGTCATCGGGCCGGTGCAGCATCTTCGCCAGCAGCTCGATCTGAAACCGCTTCCGGAGCGGCTCGAGCCGCTGGACCATCAGCCAGGCGGGTTTGAACACCTCCCATGCCTGCTTTTCGTTCGTCGCGCCCGAATAGACCTCGGCACCGAACTCGTCGTCGGCGCACAGCATGTAGAGCCCGACGCCCGCTGCCAGGGCCGACTTGCCATTCTTGCGCGGCACCACCAGCAGCCACCGGCGGAACCGCCGGCATTCCTTCTCCGGGCCGGCCTTGTGAAGCCACCCGAACACCACGCACAGATTCCAGATCTGCCAGGGCTCGAGCGTCAGCCGCTTCTTCAGCCGTGCCCATTCGCCCTTGGTGTGGGGCAGCTTCTCGATAAACCGGCACGGCTTGGCCGCGCGCGCCTCGTCGAACCGGTACGGGAACAGCGCCGTCTCGGACAGCTTCAGCTCGTCCAGGAACCGCTTGCACTGCAGGCGAATGAACTTGCCCGCAGGGATCGTCCCCGCGACCACGTCGGCCGCATACTTGCGCGCGATCGCCGGATAGTCGCGCTGGGACGGCTGCGCCGCCGGGGCACGGACCATCTTAGAAGTCGTCGAACTCGCCGGCGCCTTCCGCCTTGCCCGACGCGATCTTGAGCGCGGCCGAAGGGTTCAGCATCAGCTCGCCCAGCAGCGATTGCGCCTGGCGCATCGCGTCGGACAGCATCGCCACTTCGGGCCGAGCGCGGATCATCTCCTGCACCACCGGCTCGCCGTCGACCTTGCGCACCGACCGGCTTGTGCAGGTGTCGCCCGCGGTTTCGAGCACCGCCTGGAAGCGCTGGACCTGCTCGAGCCGGATCGCCAGCAGCGCGACGTGCTGCGCGAAGCGCGGCTCGGCGCGGCCTTCCGCATGCAACAGGCCGGCGACCTCGTTGAACAGCAACTGCGCCAGATCCGACAGGTGGATCGGCGGAACCATGCCACCGACCGTCGCAGGCAGTTTCGCCCGCTCTGCTGCTGTCATCGCCAGCGCCGGCGACTTGCGTTTGCGCCCGGCTCCGGGGCGCGATCCACCGCTCCCCATCCCCGAACCTCCGTACAAAAAGGGTTTTGATTTCGCCCGCGTAGAAAGAAGCCTGACAAGCGGTGTCCGGCCTCGGGCCGCCCCAGGGATCCGACCCACCCCCCCTGCCCGGCGACGCCAGCGGGTCCGGCCGGCTCGGCCGAGGGGCTGGCCTCGCCTGCCGCCCAGGGCGGCCTAGGAGGCCCTCAGAGCGCCTCGCCGGCGGTCAGGCGCCCAGCGCCCGCTCTCGCTCCGACTTCGCCTTGTGGCACGGCTCGCACACGCCCTGCAGGTTCGCCCTCGCGTTCGACCCGCCGCGGCTCAGCGGCACGATGTGGTCGATCTCTTGTGTCGCCCTGGTCCGGCCGTTCTCGAGGCAGGTCCGACAGAGCGGCTCCTCCTCGCGAACCTGCTTGCGCAGCTTCACGCCGGCGCGGCCGCGGATCCGCTTGTGCTTGTACGGCCCGCTCGGCGTCCACGCTTTGCGCGGCTGCGATCGCTTCGCTCCGAACTTCGGCGGCTGCACCGCCATGCGTTAGCTCGCGGCGCTGCCGACCGTGCCGGCCTGGGCCACACGCTCGAGGAAGAACACGGGTTGGCCGTCCTGCTTGGAGAAGCCCAGCTCGCTGAGCTGCTTGGCGTGCGGCCCGTCGAGCGCCTTCAACGCCGCGGCCTTGTCGATCGCGTGCGTGGTTCGAACGTAGGGCTTTGCCCAGCGAGCGGCCTGCAGCTTGGTAAGCACGGCTTCCACCTCGCCGGCGATCGCCAGCGTCGTGCGGCCGGTGCGGGTGCCGAGCATGCAGCCGCCCAGCTCGGCCGACTTGCGCTTGCCCTTGGTGATCTCGGCCTCGGCCGTCTTCCACCAGGCGGCGATCGCAGCCTCGATCTTCGCCAGCTCGGCGACGATCGGCGCGGCCAGGACGTCCGCCGCGGCGTTGATCTTCGCGATCTCGGCATTCCGGTCGCCGTTGGTCTTCTCGAGCGCGGTGCTGAGGGAGGCGAACCGATCGAGCAGCTCGGTCGCCTTGGCAACCGTGCGGGGAGTCTTGATGGCGGGTGCCAACGTCATGCCGCTTCTCCTGCGGCTTGCGCCGGCGTGTTCATGTTGTGGTGGCGGACGCGCTCGACCGGGAGGGTGGCGAGGATCTCGCGGACCAGGCTGACCGGCAGGCCGATCAGCGCGTCGTCCGGATGGCCCTGGACGGCGCGCTGCATGGCTTCACGGGGAATGCCCATCACCAAGTGCCCTTCGTGCCGTCAGCGCTGAGGTGGAGCGGCGCGGCGACAGGGCGCGCGCCGCGTCCGCGGAACGGCGCGACCAGTTCGCGGGCGATCGCCTGCGCCTCTTCCTCGAGATCATTGAAGTCGGATTGTGAGAGGTTGCCCAGCCGCGCCCGCTGGGTCAGCGCGTCGAACCGCGGTGTGATGCGTTCGAGCTGATCGGCCAGGCTCGGGCGCGGCTGGGCAGTGGCCACGGTCAGAAGCTGCCGCAAAGGCCGAGCTGCGCCTTACGGTGCAGTCGGCGGGGCAACTTGGAACCGCGGACCAACTTCCGCAGCTGCAGGGCAGCGCAGCGGAGGAGCGGCTGATCCCGGGTCAGCTCCACGATTGTTTTGCGGCGGTAGGCGCTGAGCTTCAGCGCGGTAGTCCGAAACGGGTCGGCAGCGTTCACGGTCACATGGGCTCTCCCCGATAGCACGGCGCCCGCGCACCCGGGGCGGGTGGCGGGCGCTGGATGCAGCTGTGGCGGGGTCGACTTGCCGGTTACGTGACCGCTTTTCGCCGTGCCCTTTGGGGCACTGTCCACAAGGGCACGTCTAGCGGTGCCAGCGCTGCAGGCCGGTGACCAGGATCGTGCGGGCCCGACGATTGGACATGCGCCAGCGCCGCGCGGCCGCCGTCACGCCGAGGTCGTCGACGATGATCGCCAGCAGCATCGGGGCGTGGGGATGCATCGCTTCGCGCCACCGCGTGTAGGCACGCTCCCGGATCACTGCCGAGATCCGCTCGGCCGCAGCCGCGTCGGGCCCGCCGCTGCCGCGTGGCTCCAGCTTGGCGGTCCGGACCGACACGTCCGCGACGATCGAGCGGTGCGCCTCCTGAATCTCCTGCGCGGCCGCGAGCTGGTGCAGATCGATCGCGCCGGTCTGCACCAGGCGGGCGAGCGCGCCCTCTCGACTTGCTTCGGCGGCCGCGTGTTCATGCGTCTCCGGCGTGCCTTGCGCCTTGCGCGACCACCGCTCGCGCAGCGCAACGCGCTCCTCGATGCCGGGCGCGAGCGGGATCACTGCCGGCGCCTTGCCCTTGCGGACCCGGTTGGCGCCCGCCTTGGGACGTGGCGCACCCATGACCAGGTGCGCGACGCGTTGCCGCTCCCGCTCGTCAGCAGTGAAGGCCGGCGCGAGCGCCGCGCTAGGCATCAGGGGCTTCGGCATCTGGATCCTCACTTGCTACATCAGCCACATGGTCGATGACGGCGACCAGCGGCAGATGCCCTTGTGGGAACGGGAGGCGAGCCTCCTTGATCTCCTCGTCGATGACGTAGCCGGCCCTGCGCAGCTCCTCGAGCGCGAGCTGACGCGCGTACCCGGGCACGACAATGCCGCGCTGCGCGCCCGGGGTGCGCTCGATCATCTGATCCACCGCAAGTTGGTGGACCAGCGCCTTCGCCCTGGTACGGCTGACGTCCAGGCCGCGCGCGATCTCCACGATCGACGGGCTATGCCCGGCGCGCTTCATGAAGTCGGTGATGAACTGGTACGCTTGGTCTTTGCGGCTCACTCGAACTACCGGCGCCGCAGCTACGGACGCCTGCATCGGTCCACCCATGCTTTCCCCTCAGTCCCCCCGAAGAGAACATAGGGCGAATACATGGTTCTCGCTACTCAGTTACCCCGGCGTCACGTCGGGCAACTGGTGCGCGCAACTCTCCACGGCCTGGGCTACCAATTGCACTCGCTTCTTTAATCCGTCGATCCTGACCGGCTCCACCGACTGCGCGATGCGGGAGAGAGAAACGGTCTTGGCAGTGACGGGCAGATCGCTCGCTGCAATGACGTAGAAGTCCCACTGCGTTGCGTCGCGGTGATCGGTCGTATCGTCATACCCCTCATGCCGCGCTAACACGTAAAGTTGCGCAGCTCTCCCGCTCAGCGGGGACCAACCGTCGTCGCCATAACTCCAGGATCGTGCGGCAACGTCGAATATGGCCTTGCTGGGTTTGATCGTCTTCCACGTCTGCTTGGCGGAAGACTGCTTTACCTCGAGCTTCAGCCCGTCTGCCCGTTCGAAGTCCCAAGACTTGTAATCAGCGCCGCACCAATCCCACTCCGGGGCAAGAGCCGTGGCGACCATCGCCTCAACCAACTGTCCGCGCCAGACGTTCGTCACGACCGGGCTCCCGTATGCTGCCCTCACCGCCTTGAGGACGATCTCCTCAACTGCAAACGGGTTGCTCTGCTGACCCGGTGTATCGAACGGCATTCTTCACTCCGTACAGTGGTAAGATCAGGCGGCTTAGCGACGAACACGGCGGAGGGGCCCTCCGCCGTGGTCCAGCAGACACTGCGGATATCGTGGGATCAAGGGCCTTCGACGCTCATCGGTACCCCCGCCGTACCCCCGAACGGCAACGGCAGGAGTCGCCCGAATGCCCGTCATCCAGAGCGCTGCTATAGCGACCGAAAGCCGTCGTTCGTTCATGGCCGTAAGCCCCGCTTGCGGAGGTTCGTCGGCTGTGAAATCATCGGGTGATGCGGCGTTGCACAATTCAACTAGCGAAGGGCATGGCGGCCTTACTCGTTGTGGCGATTGCTGGAAGTTGCAGCAGCACTGTTAAGCGGTTGGATGCCTCAGAAAGCCGCACCTGCGTCGCCCAAGGCGGATATGAAAGTCGCAGCGCCTTCGGCTTTCCGATATGCCAATACCGGTATCGAGATGGCGGAAACTCTTGCTCCGACAAGGCAGATTGTCAGGGTCAGTGTCGCTTGAGTGTCGACGGATCGCCGCAGGTTTCTATTCCCCGTGCGGGCGAGATGGCGAAAGGATTGTGCCAAGCAGAACGATACAGCCCCGGATGCTTTGCCACCATCGAGGGTGGTAAGATAACGGCAGAAGGCGCGGTGTGCGAAGATTGACATTCTGTCCGCGCGACAATTTCGCCGTCTGGAAGCGGACGGCCACTTCCCACCCAGACTGCGACGTTCCGGACCCGCAAAGCGGACCCTAAGAGCTGACCTTCCGCTTGCGCCCCACTTACGGACATACCGATCGCAGTCGGTTGATCCTGATTGCGGACGTTCGTCGATCCGGTAGGTTCAACTGATGCGTATCCGTATGATATTCTACTTGACCGTCCTCCCCGGCCTTTCGGCATGCGGACGATGGCACCAGACAGACCAAAAAACGTCGCCTGACGGTCGCGCAGTGGCCACTGTAGAGGTACAATTGCGGGGCGCATCAAGCTCTAACACCACGCGGATCAGCGTCGAGAATGGCAACGGAGGAAAGCTGATCTCGCCGGGAGAAATCGTCTCTGCTGACGCCGCTATTGTGGATGCGACACGCGTGACATGGGCAAGTCCAAACGATCTGCGGGTGATCTTGTGCGAGGCAACAGCTTATCGGGTTCGCGCTCGTCTTCTGCGCGACCCTGTGACGCTCCAAGATGGCTCTGAAAACGCTGTCTCAGTAGCAATTGAGAACTGGCGCTATTCAGAACAGAAGAAAAGGTGCGTGCGGAGCTAAGGCCCGCTTGGCGGCGTTCCAGCCCGAAACCGGACTGTCTCATAACCACCCACTTCCAGCCGTTCGCGGCGGAGACACCCTCCGCCACGATCCAGCGGCCACCGCAGAAAAGCGAGGTCCAACTGCCGCTGACGCGGCGTCATACCCCAACGGCACCCCCCGGCGCGAATGGCAGCTGGCGCCCCGATTGTGTTGAAGAAGTCGGTGGTGGGTAGGGATCAGGGCTGTCGCTAACTGGCGCTGAGGAAGCGCTGATCGGCTCAAGCGGGTAGCGGCGGCTGCTGCACCGGGATCAGCTTGGCGAGCTTGCGCAGGTTCTGGGCGGTGGCGGCGAGGAGGAACTCGTCTTTGGCGCCGTTTGGTCCTCGCAGGCGCAAGCGGTCGAGCTTGAGGATGCGTTTGAGGTGCGCGAACAGCATCTCGACTTTCTTCCGCTGGCGGCGTGAGGTGACGTAGGCATCGGTGGTGGCGATGTCTCGGGCGAGGTCACGTGCGCCCTCGTGGATCGAGCGGGTGACCTTGCGCGCTGGCATGTTGGGCGTGCAGCGTTGCCGCAGTTCGCAGCCGGCGCAGTCCTGCTGGCGGGCGCGGTAGCGGATGAAGCCGTCCTGGCCGACATCGCTGCGCGGGTTGGCGAAGTTGCGGTTCCTCGGCCGCAGGCGCTTGCTGCCGGGGCAGACGTAGCTGTCGTCGTCAGGATCGTAGGTGAAGGCGCTGCGCTCGAAGGTGCCGTCGCGCCGCGCCGACTTGTCGAACACCGGGATGTGCGGATGGATGTCGCGCTCGTGAACCAGCCAGGCCAGGTTCGGCGCATCGCCATAGCCGGCGTCTGCCACCAGCCGCTCGGGCCACAGGCCGAAGCGCTCGTGTGCGCGCTCGATCATCCGGCGCTGCGCGGTGACCTCGGCCTGACGCACCGCCGTGGTCGCCTCCACGTCGACAATCACGGCATAGTCGAGGTCGATCAGATAGTTGGTCGAATAGGCGAAGAACGCCCGCTCGCGTGACGCGGCGGTCCAGCGCGCGGCCGGATCGGCGACCGCCAGCTGCTTGGGCGTGACCGGCGTCGCAGCCCCGAACGCGGCATCGTCAAGGACAGCGAGATAATCGCGGACCGCGTGGCTGCCGCTTCCCGGCGGCAGATCGTCGTGGCTATCAACCGTGTGCTGCCGGCTGACATCGGCCCGGATCAGGCTGGCATCGACTGCGAAGCCTTCCCCGCCGACCAGGCCTTCGGCCATGCAGCGCGCCACCGTGGTCTCGAACAGCCGGCGCAGCAGGTCGCAGTCGCGGAAGCGACCGTGCCGGTTTTTGGAGAAGGTCGAATGGTCGGGCACGTCGCCCTCCAGCCCCAACCGACAGAACCAGCGATAGGCGAGGTTGAGATGTACCTCGTCGCACAGCCGGCGCTCGGAGCGAATGCCCATGCAATAGCCGATGATCAGCATCCGGATCATCAGTTCCGGGTCAATCGAGGGCCGCCCCGTCTCGCTGTAGAAGGGCCGCAGCTGCTCGCGGATATCCGACAGATCCACGAAACGGTCGATCGAGCGCAGCAGATGATCCGTCGGCACATGCCGCTCCAGACTGAAGCTGTAGAACAGCGCCTCCTGCGCCAACGTCCGCTCGCCCATCATCGGCTCGTCTCCAGCACCTGCGGAAACATTGAATCAGCAGTCGACGACTACTTCAACCCTGCCTTTTTCAACACAATCGCCCCATTTCCGGACACTCGAAATCAGTTTATGATCGGGTTATGGAGCCGAGAAAATATCGCCGCTTGCGGTTCAATCATCCCGGTGATTGGTTTGTAGAAGGGCGCGGAAAGCCATATTTCCCAGCGACATGGGAAGGTTGGGTCATCTTCCTTGGTTTACTGCTTGGCCCGTTCATCGCCACCGCGTTTAGTTTAGGCGGCTAACGGCAGCTTTCCACCAGACTGCGACGTCCCAGGCCCGCGAAGCGGAGCCTCAGAGCTGCCCTTCCGTTTCGGCCCCATTAGGTAACGCTCGCGGGCTATTTGACGCGCACCCGGACAAAGCCTTGTTCATGAAAGAGACGGTGAACGTCGTCGAAGTCGTGCGGTGCCCGAGGCTCCCCGACGATTGTCACGTCTATAGTTGGGAAGAACCGAAGCCATCGACTGCGCCCTTCGAGCTGCCGGATCAGATCACCCGCGAACGATGCTGCGCCTTTCTTATCGGCTATTATCTGATCTTCTGACGAAAAAGGCTTGGATGCTGCTCGCGCGAGAGTCTCGCCCGTCGACATATTGATCAGGCAGATATGATTGCGCGAAATCGCGGCGCTGTAGCGGACAGTAAACATCGGTAGTCAACACTACACGAGCGAATGTCTGCTTCCCACCACTTCCGGCATAACGCGGCGGAGAGACCCTCCGCCGTGCTCGAGCAGCACCCCAGCCGCCGTGTGATGTATTCTGCGCGGGTCGTACCCCCCATCTACCCCGGCAAATCCTATAACTCGGGAGTGCATGGAGCCCGCGCGTCACAGGCTGACTGAATGATGGCGCACTGATGCGCACTTGCGTCAGTTTGAGGGCCTTGCTGCGCGCGCGCCTACAAGGTCAATTTGCGCTTCGTAGCCATGCCGCTGAAGCAGATGCAGAAGGTTAGCCCCATTTAGGAGGGTGAGCGGCTTGTCGCTCGCGAACCGGTAGGCATCAGGGCCATAGTCGGCAGTCGTGACCAGAATTCCTTTAGACGCGCCTTCATTCATGACTGTGCCGTAAAGATCTCGCACAGCTGCGACTCCAACCGTTCTGGTGTAGCGTTTAGCCTGGATCACAATCTTCCCGCCACTGATAGGATCGGGATCGAAAGCAATCGCGTCCACACCGCCATCGCTACTAGATTGGGTCACTTTCACCTCGCCGCCTCGGGTCAAAAATTCCTTCTCGAACAACTCTCGGACGAGATGCTCGAAGTCCTCCCAAGAAATCGACGCCAAATTCGTGGTATGGTCGAGCGTCGAACCGACGTCGCGAGCGTCAATGAAACGACGGTCTTCACGATCCATCTCAACGACCGGGGGCACTGGCGCCAGTGCAGCGAGGCTGGCCGCGGACACTCCCTTCAGTGCTTTGAAGCAGACCTTAGGATCGACGCGGCCGAGATCGATGCGGCAGAAGTCATCACGCTTCGCGAGAACCGACATAATGCAGGAGCGTCGCTCCAAGCCGGTTGCCGGATCGACTGCCTCTACAATCCCGTTAAACAATATCGCATCGAGGTTCGCGTTAACGTCCGCCTCAAACAGTTCATGCAGCGTTCTGAGGCATATTTGATAGCAAGCTGATTCAAAATTGTTTTTGCGGTCTCGCTCGGAGATCTTTGTCTCGACCAGCTCTCCCGTCGCTTTGACATACCTAACCGCCTTTGTCTGCGGAAGGCGGTCAGGAGCGGGAAGACCATAGGCAAGGAGAAGTAACCGGGCTTCCGGACGATACTGAACCTCAAACGACTTCTCGAACAACCCTCCGTAATCCGAGTTCTCCAGAACCAATGATGCATGCTCGATCACGGCATCAGGCTGGCCTTGTGCGACTGCGTCACGCAAAGCATCAACTTTCTCGTGGGAAGCAGCTTGCTCGGCCTCGAAGGCGGCTTTCTTCCCGTGATGCTCAGCCCAAAACTGCGCCTCCCGTTCTTCCCAGTTTTCAACCTGAGCGGCATGGGCTGCCTTCCGGAGGATCTCCGACTGCCGCCAAGCCGCAACCGCTTGGGCGTTCCGACTCTCAGCTTCTTCGATAAGGGCACGCTTGCGCCCCAGGAGCACGTCCCAGAGGCCGACCGCAGGCTCTTCGTACATTGGCTCTGGGACAGACTCTGTAGTCGGTCGCGCCACCGGGAACGCTCGGGGCATTGGGTAGCTGCTGCCGTCCTTTAAAGATTCCCAGTTGATCGAATCGTCGACGTGAAGCGTGTGAGTCAAAATATTGGCTAGCTGCTCCTGGCTCCTGATAGCTTCGGCCGTCAAATCTTCTGCCGCACCTTTGCCGGTCTGGAACAGCCGTTTAGTTTCGAACGCAATCAACTTAGCGTCCCAATCAGCCAGTAGGGCGTCAACCTTACTTTGAAGGATGAACAGCTCTGGCGCGCCAAGTTCACGGTGCAGGTTCATGGTCCTGTGCCGAATATCAATGTAGTAGCGGAGAATCCGGTCACCCCGAGCACTCCATTTCACGCTAAGCGGCCCCGCGTCGATCTTATCTAGATTGGCGGACCTTAAGTTGATGCTTCTCATGCTGCCTCTGCCCCCCGTTTGGTGCTAACGGCGCCAAACAAGCGATATTCAGCACGCGATTACCGCGTGTGCAACTCCGCCAGTGTCAACGGAGTACTTCTGGCCCTTCGACATCTCGGGCCGGTCGCGGCGGACAGGCCCTCCGCCGCGCCCTGACGGACGCCGCGGAAATCCTCGGGCTTCCAAGTCGCGTGACAGCGCGATACCCCGCCAAAACCCCCGCTTAAAGCGCCGCGGGCGGCCCGGCACAGAGCCGGCCACCCACTGCCCTCGGCACCATTACACGAGCTGAATTTCAAGAATGCGGTTTCCGATGTCCTCAACTGAAGAAAACGTCGTCAAACGCAGCTCCTCCTGATCCGCCTGCTGCTCAAGCTCCCGCCGCGCTTCCTCTACATTCCGTAGTTGAAGATCGGAGAATTGTGGATCGCCGAAATTAGGAACCTGTACGAGTAGCTCGTATTTGCGGTTGAACATTGCCGCCCGATCTCGATCGACCCTCAGATCCCAGAGGCGGTTTTTGATAAGCCGCACTGACGGAGCAAGCTTTCCCGCCTGCAAGGTTCCAAAATTAGCCGCTACGTTCCCACTCGCGAAGTCGATGGTAACTTCGTAGCTACGCCGCTTCCGTGCTGAATGCCCTCGAAGGTCAGGTCTGAAGTAAGACGCTAACCCTGGCGCCTGCTTCAGGATGTAATCGTATACGAGAATAGGTAGGCGATCCGCAAACGCGGCGGAAACTTCGGCGGGGTGGATGACTTCCACAACCTCGCCGTCGCCATGCAACGCCCGTGCGCGCTCGCTATCATAAAGCGAAGAGATCGCTCCCATCCAGGAGGAACCAATTGCAGAGAGGGTAGCACCCTCTCCCTTCCTCAACCCTCCGGCAGCCGCACCCTCCAAGGGAGGGTCGAAGTCAGTTAGCGCTTCGGCGCCGCGTGAAGCGATGTCGCCTTCTAGCTGCGCTAGGATAAGAGTGGCCGCATGCCGCACTATCTGCGCCTGAGCACCATAGAGACAATCTAGCTTCTCGAGAGCATTGGCCCGTTCGACATGATGGCCTTCGTCAGACACGACGGCAACGCCGATGACGAGACGCTCCTCCGATCCGGGGATAGGCTCCAAGTAAATGGGGCACCAAGAAGCGATCGCACGACTTGCGAGACGAGGAAAACTAGCTGTGCTAAATCCTGAGCCGCTCATACAATCCGAGCCTCTCCGAGCGCCTTGCTCGCGTAATATCCTGTAAAAATCAGCCGGCCGGCCAGGAAGTCACGGGCAGCTTCAACATCCCCGGTCGGGAGGATCGATGCGATGTGGCTCGCGGCAATGACCGCGTCTACGTCCACATGAGCGAGTGCGTGCTCAAGCTTGTACGCCTCACTGATGGCTCGCGTCACCTGATCTCGGGACAAAAACGGTGTCAACCACTCTCCTAGGCGGTGTGGGTATTCTCCGTTGGCGCTTAGGCCGGCAGGCGTCCAGGCAGGGGAGCCGAGAATTTGGCCATGATCGATCAGCCATGCCTCTTCAGGCCCGCCGTAAAGAAGATTACCGGCATTGCGGTCAACATTGGCAATCCAACTATCGAACGCGTAGTACCGACCAATCATCGGCAGCGCGGCAACTGCAGAAACAAGAAACCTTTGCCGCTCCGGATCAGCTCCCAGGTACTGAAAGCGGACGCTCGGAACACTCATGTCCGAACTCGCAAAAACCAGCCGTTCACCTTCTACGCTCACAGGCGCCTTCGTGGCGGTAAACGCGTCCGGAGGAACAGCGGTCAGGTAGGCGGCTGGGCAGGGAAGCTCAAGGGCGCGCGCGAGACTGGCGCCTAGCAACTCATTCGCCAGCTCCCGTGCATCAAGATCTTTCAGCACCGCGGTCGTGGTTGATCCGGCATCATCCAAGAGGATCAGGCCGCGAAAAGTGGCATTCATATTATCTTGAGTAAATGGCTTAGCTCCGGCGAGCGCGCGCGCGAAACCGATCGGCTCAATCATTGATGTTACCGGTCCAAGCCCTGTGCACAAAATTCCTCATTGCCCCTCCGTTTGCGATGCAACGCCTCCCCCCCACCGCCCCTCAGTGTGGACTGCCGCCCGTTGGTACTGCGCTACCACCGCCCGAAGCTTTGCGGTCCTGGCTCGTTCCTCTGCCAGCTGCCCTTCCAGGATTTTGATTTGCGCTGTCGCGTTCATCAGATCCTCCGACAGGTCTGGGTGGCACGCACCAAGGAGCCAGCGCCGTGATTGCGGGTGCTCGAAGCGCCAACTTGCTGATTTTCTTCCCTCTGTCGTTGGGCTCCGAAGTATCTTTGGGAGCAAAGAAAACCGTGACTGTGCCCGTTTTCCGTTCGACGCCTGGTTGCCGAAAAGAATGTGTCCCCTGCGAAGTAATGTGCGCCGTTCTCACTGCGGTTCAGGAACAGGCTTGGGGCGAGGTTCGGGAGGCGTGGGATCTGCCGCAGTCATCGGAGCGGGCAGCAGATCTCGCAGCTGCGACAGGCCGATGGGCAGACGTCGCGCGAGCAGCAGAGCTTGTTCGTCCAGCGGAAGAGACCGATCCATCGCCCTCAGCAAACCCTCGAACATTCGAGCCAAGGCCGCCTCGCCTGGCAACAGGACCTGCAGGTTGATCGTCTGGTACGGGGACGGGGGCACCGGCGGTGGCGCGTCCTGGTCGGGATCGTCCGTCTCGCCGCTGAGGTACGCCGGCGTGGTGCCCAGTTCCCGCGCGATGCGATGAAGGTGGACGGAACCCTTCTTATTGCTGTGGATCAGCTTGAAGATTGTCGGCTGGGCAACACCCACCCGCCGAGCGAGTTCGGCTTGGCTGAGGCCTGCTGCCTCCATGCGCTCGCGAACTCGTTCTCCAAGGATCATGAAGCCTTTCTATTCCCTTGGGTATTGACGGCGAGAAACTTGTGAGTATTGATTAGCCTATACCTCTGGGTATTGGAGCGAATCGTGTTGGCCATAACCAGGAAGGCAGCGGACCTGCCCACCTCCCCGGATGCGGCGCTGCGGCAAGCAGTGGCTGCGATAGGTTCGCAAGCAGCGATGGCGCGCCTTCTGGGCATCGCCCAGCCTTCGGTGTGGAAGTGGCTTCAGGCCGAAAAGCCCCTGCCTGCTGAGCACGTCCTGAAAGTCGAGGAAGCAACCGGCATCTCTCGCCACGACCTTCGCCCCGACATCTACCCCCGTGATCGCTCAGCCGACCGGGCGCTTGTGCAGAACGGAGGCGGACAAGCATGATTGCGTTCTCCCTTCCTTCAACCTTTTTCCCTTTCGGCCGCTGGCAGACCGGCCGGAACCCGCGCGGTCCAACCCTCCCGACGCCGCGCGGTAATCGACCTTGTCTGCCGTCTTCTCGTACCTTGGCCGGCGCCGATCCTCTTGCCCAATCGGCGCCGGCTTTTCGGGTGACCTCGGCATGACGAAGCTCCGCGAGCCCGTGTCGATCGAGAATGCATTGATGTCCGTGCTCGGTCGCATGACGATCGAGCGCGCCGCCGAGGTGACGGGGCGCGAGGTTCATTACCTTTACGCGCTCGCGGATCCGGACAAGCCGACCGTTCTCAACGTGGCCGATCTGGAGGCGCTCGACCTGGAGGCACACGCCAGCTGGGGCGAAGGCTTCCCGCTGTACGAGGCGCTCGGCCGCCGCCTGAACAGCTCCAAGGCGGAGCGCTTCACAGATCAGGTCGAGATCAGCCGGGTCGCCGCGATCCACGCAAAGGAGGCGGGTGAAGCAAGCGCTGCGATGATCCTCGCCACCATGTCGAGTGATCCGCGCGTGCTTCGCGAAGCACTCCGCCAGGCAGAGGAAAGCGATGCGGCCGCGGATGCCGCCGTGACCGTCCTGCGCGATGCCCTGCGCCGCGCGACCGAGGGCCCCAGCTGACCCACCTGCACGACTGACCCAACGCCACCACGAACCCGCTGCCGCTCGTGAACACCGTTTCGCGAGGCGGTGAACTGCTGCCCGGAGACATCGCGTGCCCCTCACCCCCGGCGCCTACATCAAGCGAAAGCGCGAAGCGGCCGGTCTCTCGATCGCTGACGTCGCCGCGCGCCTAGCGACCGAACCGCGCACCGCCGAACACGCCCGGGCGGAGTGGATCGAGTTGATCGAGGCCGACGAGACCCCGCTCCTTTTCATGACGGTGGTCGCGCTGAGCACCGCCTTCCCCATCGATATGCGCGAGCTGGTTCGGTTGGTGACGGCGCAGCTTCGGGACGGACCCGCGTCAGTCCGCGAGGCGCGCTGATGAATCGCCCCCCGCGTCGTTCCCCGGCTGTCCGCCGTCTCATCGTCGCCGCCACTCTGTTGAACGGCGCCGGCCTCCTCACCGCCCTCATCGGTCGCCCGCAAGTGGCCGTCGTCCTCGTCTCGATCGCGACGATCGCCGTCCTGGCGGTGCTTCGCCACCTCACTCGCTTGGAGGAATGCTGATGTCTCGTCCTGCTGACACCACTCCGCTTTGGCACACGCTGAACTGCAGCTGCAGGACGTGCTGGCCCGACGCGCCCAGCGTCGCGCCAGTAGAGGCATCGCTGACGGAAGTGGTCATGATCACCGTCGTCGGCATGGCGATCGGCTGGGCCATCGTCTTCGTCCTGGACCGTCTGACCGACGGCCCGGGCATGCTGGTGGGCTTCGGCCTGTGAGCGACAACATCTCCGCCGAGCAGCTGCGGCTGCTGATCGAGCGCATCGAGCGCCTCGAGGAAGAGAAGAAGGGCATCTCCGACGACATCAAGGATGTCTATGCGGAAGCGAAGTCGACTGGCTTCGACATCAAGACGATGCGGACAATCATCCGCCTGCGTCGGCAGAAGAAGCATCACCGCGACGAAGCGGACATGCTGCTCGAGACGTACAAGCAAGCGCTCGGGATATGACACGGGCGACCGCCACCAGCCGCGATCTTCGCGCGGGGTGCTTCACCTGCCACGGCAGCGAGGCGCAATGGCACGGCGGTAACGTCCAGGGCATCGCCGCGCGTCATCACGACCTGACCGGCCATGCGACCTGGTGCGACGTCTACATGAGCGTCCGGTACGGCACCCATACGCCCGACAATCGCCAGATCGACATCGAGGACGCGATCGGCGCGTCCGCCGCTCCCGAAGGGCAACACCCATGACCCCCCTCATCGTGCGCCTGGATCAGCGCCTCAGCAGAGCTGTGGCCACAGGCAAGGGCATTCGGCTCGAACCCCAGGATCTCGACCTGCTCGCCAGCCTCGGAATGTTCCGGGACATCCACAAAGCCAAAGCAGAATATATCGAGGAACAGACACGATGCCGGATCGCCCGCCGCAACTCTATCGCCGCGGAAAATACTGGGTCGACAAGCTCCGGAGCGGCGACGGGACCGAGCGGTCGCCGCGTTGGTACATCTTCTGGTACGATCCCGACACGCAGCGCCGAGAGTGCGTCTCAACGGGCACTGCGGACGACGAGCAAGCCATCCTAGCTTGTGATCGCCGGTACCTGGCCGATCGGGGCGAGGCGGTCGCCTTCTGTCATGCTTGCGGGCAGTCGCTCGCATCCGCCGACGCTTACCTGCTGACGGACGCTATCGCCGACTACCTGCTTGAGCGGGGCGAGCTCCAGCCGTCAGCCGACTCGATCCGCGCGCGTCTGAAGCACGTCGTCGACTTCATTCACGCGGAGCAGGCCAGCGGCGGCATGTTCGGGATCGAGACGAGCTGCGCCGTCGCCTGCGGCGTTCCGTTCGCAACAGCGCTCCGCGCCTGGTCGAAGGAGCAGCCCGTCGTGTGGCGGAACAAGGCGGGGGTGATCACCACCTCGCGTCCACGCTCCGCGGCCAGCACTGAGGAATCGGTGCTGCAGCTGATCGCCGCGCTCAACCACGCGGCCGAATCGGATCCGCCCCGATCGGAACGACGACCCGCTTATAAGCCGCTGCCCCGCAAGCAGGTGTCACGTCCCCGCCGTCACCGAGTCGAGGTACCGGTGCTGGCTCAGATGCTGCGCTATGCGTCGGAAGCCGGACAGCGGCGTGCGTCCCTGCACGCATTCCTGGTGGCCTCGATCTGCACCCTCGCACGACCGGACGCGGTCGTAGACATCTGCGTCGCGCCGGAGCGCGAGCAGTGGTTTCCCGGCTCTCCGACCCTTGATCTGAACCCGTTTGGCCGCGCTCAGACGCGCAAGTATCGGCCGACCGTACCGGTCGTTCCGATCTTAGCCGAATGGCTGGAGGCCGAGTTAGCTAGATACCAGCGACTCGATCGGGAGAAGCGCCGGGGCGCCGGGTACCTGGTCAACTACTACGGTCGGCCGATCCAGGACGTGGATCGGTCGTGGAGCACCATGCTGGTGGAGTTGGGTCTCCCGACGGGTCGCGAGTGGAAGCCATACCTGCTTCGCCACAGCCTCGCGACGATCCTGCGGAACCGCGGAGTGGCGAAGTGGGATCTGCAAGGCTTCATGGGCCACGCCCGGAGCACGACCGAGACCTACGCCATCGGCCGATTCGAGACGGTTCGCGCGGCGGTTGAAGAGATCATCGGGGAGATTGAAGCGGCGGCGCCAGGAGCGACCCGCGCAACTTCCGCGAAAACGCTGTTATCCGGCCCCTCAACCGGGAGGTCAAAAATGACCGGATAACAACATCTTAGCTGGTGGGCGCGGCTGGGATTGAACCAGCGACCCCTGCGGTGTGAACACAGTGCTCTACCACTGAGCTACGCGCCCGTGCGCCTTTCGGCGAAACGGGAAGCGGGCCTTTAGGCGGTGGAAATCGGCCTGTCCAGACCCATCTCCAAAAACCCGCCCGAAAACCCGCGAACGTCGATTAGTTGACGGAGTCCTTCAGGCCCTTGCCCGCCTTGAACTTGGGCTGCGAGGAGGCCTTGATCGTCATCGGCTCTCCGGTGCGCGGATTGCGACCGGTGGACGCCTTGCGCTTGCTGACCGAGAAGGTGCCGAAGCCGACGAGGCGAACCTCATCCCCCTTCTTGAGCGCGGTCGAGATCGACTCGAACACCGCCTCGACCGCCTTCGTCGCATCACCGCGGCCCAGCCCCGAAAGATCGGCGACCTGACCAATCAGCTCCTGCTTGTTCATTCGTAAACCCCTTTATGTCGTAGGGGAGCAGGGCACGGAGCTACCGGCCGAACCGCCCCCCCGGCAGCGCGGGCAGTTAATGCGCCTCGCGCCGATACTGTCAAAGCAAAATCGCCAGCACCCTGTCCCGGTGTTGCGCCATTCGAGCGCATGCCGAGGGGACGGGCGGGCACATTGCTGCCACCCGCCCGCCCCTTATGCAGGCATGATCAGTGGTGGCGAACCTCGCCGATGCCCGGAACGGCCGCCGGCGGCTGCACCGCCAGTTCGTCCGCATCCGTCCAGTCGATCGCCTCCAGCGGCCCGGTGAGCGCGAGGCGCAGCACCTCGTCCACATGGCTGACCGGCACGATCTCCAGGTTCTCGCGGATGTTCGCCGGAATTTCGGCGAGATCCTTCTCGTTCTCCTGCGGGATCAGCACCGTCTTGATGCCCCCGCGCAATGCGGCGAGCAGCTTTTCCTTGAGCCCGCCGATCGGCAACACGCGGCCGCGCAGCGTGACTTCGCCGGTCATCGCCACCTCGCGCCGCACCGGCACGCCGGTCAGCGTCGAGACGATCGAGGTCACCAGGCCGATGCCAGCCGAGGGCCCGTCCTTGGGCACCGCACCTTCGGGCAGGTGGACGTGGACGTCCTTGCGCGCAAACAGGCTAGGCTTGATCCCATAGGTCGGCGCGCGCGCCTTCACGAAGCTCATCGCGGCCTCGACGGACTCCTTCATGACCTCGCCGAGCTTGCCGGTGGTCTTGATGGCGCCCTTGCCGGGGACGGTGACGGATTCGATCGTGAGCAGTTCGCCGCCCACTTCCGTCCAGGCTAGGCCGGTCACGGCACCGATCTGGTGCTCCTCCTCGCCCACGCCGAAGCGGTACTTCTGGACACCCGCGAACTCGTGCAGGTTCTCGGGCGTGACGGTGACGCTCTCCGCCTTGCCCTCCAGGATACGGCGCAGCGCCTTGCGGGCGAGCTTGGCGATCTCGCGCTCCAGCGTACGCACACCCGCTTCCCGCGTGTAATAGCGGATAAGGTCGCGCAGGCCTTCGTGGGTGAGCGTGAACTCCCCTTCCTTCAGCCCATGCGCCTCGATCTGCTTCGCGATCAAATGGCGCTCGGCGATCTCGACCTTCTCGTCCTCGGTGTACCCCTCCAGCCGGATGATCTCCATGCGGTCGAGGAGCGGCTGCGGCAGGTTGAGCGAGTTGGCCGTGCACACGAACATCACGTCCGAAAGATCGATGTCGATCTCCAGATAATGGTCGTTGAACTTCGCGTTCTGCTCCGGATCGAGCACTTCCAGCAACGCCGAGGCCGGATCACCACGGAAATCCTGGCCGAGCTTGTCGATCTCGTCGAGCAGGAACAGCGGATTGGACGCCCCCGCCTTGCGCAGGTTGGTCACGATCTTGCCCGGCAGCGAGCCGATGTAGGTGCGGCGATGGCCGCGGATCTCGGCCTCGTCGCGCACCCCGCCCAGCGACTGGCGGATGAACTCGCGTCCCGTCGCCTTCGCGATCGACTTGCCGAGCGAGGTCTTGCCTACGCCCGGAGGGCCGACGAGGCACAGGATCGGCCCCTTCAGCTTATTGGTGCGCGCCTGGACCGCGAGATACTCGATGATCCGGTCTTTGACCTTTTCCAGGGCATAATGGTCCTGGTCGAGCACGGCCTGTGCGGTCGGCAGGTCCCTCTTGAGCTTCGAGCGCTTGCCCCACGGCAGGCCCAGCAGCACGTCCAGGTAATTGCGGACGACTGTCGCCTCGGCGCTCATCGGCGCCATCGTCTTGAGCTTCTTGAGCTCGGCGGTCGCCTTGGTACGCGCTTCCTTCGACAGCTTCAGCGTCGCGATCTTCTGGGTCAGCTCGGCGATCTCGTCGCCTTCGCCTTCCTCACCCTCGTTGCCGAGCTCGCGCTGGATCGCCTTCAACTGCTCGTTGAGGTAATATTCGCGCTGGGTCTTCTCCATCTGCCGCTTCACGCGGCTGCGGATCTTCTTCTCCACCTGGAGCACGCCCAGCTCGCCTTCCATGAAGGCGAACACCATCTCCAGCCGCTTGATCGGGTCGCTCTCGACCAGCAGCGACTGCTTGTCGGCGACCTTGACCGCGATGTTGCCCGCGACCGCATCGGCCAGGCGCGACGGATCCTCCAGCTCGCCCAGCTGACCCGCCGTCTCGGACGGCAGCTTGCGGTTGAGCTTGGCATAGTTCTCGAACTGGTCGACCACCGACCGCATCAGCGCCTGGACCTCGGCACCTTCGGCTTCGACGTCGCTGACGGGGGAAATCTCCGCGGTGAGGTAGCCGTCCGTCTCCTCAAGCGAAGCAAGCGAGGCGCGCTCCTTGCCGGAGACGAGCACGCGCACCGTACCGTCCGGCAGCTTCAACAGCTGCAGTACTTCGGCAGTGACGCCCATGTCGTACAGGTCGTCGCGGGTGGGATCGTCCTGGGAAGGATCGAGCTGGGCGACGAGGAAGATCTCCTTGTCGGCCGCCATCGCCGCTTCCAGCGCCGCGACCGACTTGTCGCGGCCAACGAACAGCGGGACGATCATGTGCGGAAAGACGACGATGTCGCGCAGCGGCAGGACGGGATAGGATTTGTTCATGCAAACTCCGGCGGCACCGCACATCGGCGCCATTGCATTATATATGGGGATGTGGCGCGGCAGCATCAATCGCCGTTCATCCGGTTGCAATCACCACCGGCTCGCTTGTCCGGCACGGGCGCCTCGCCCATGAAGGCGCGATGCTGAAGATTGCCGCGCCGCTCCTCCCCTTCCTCCTCCCCCTCGCCGCCCATGCCCAGTTGCTCGAAAAGGGCATGCCGCCGATCAGCGCCCAGACCCAGCGTTCGGGCGGGCCGCTCAGCCCCGAGCGTGCAGCGCTGCGCCTGAAGAGCGCGGACCTCGCGATCGAGGTAGTGCCCGCGCGGCAGCAGCTGTCCGGCATCGCGACGCTCGGGTTGCACACGCTCGCAGCCGTGCCCCGGCTCGTGATCGACCTCGACACGAACCTGCCCGCCTCTGCGGTGGAGCTCGATGGGCGGAAGCTGCCGCGCAGCGCATGGCGCCATGCCGACGGCGTGCTCACCGTCACCCCCGACCGCACGGTCGCGGCAGGGGAGAACCCCGTGCTGCGCATCACCTATGCCGGGACCCCGCACGTGGCCGTGCGTGCGCCCTGGGACGACGGCATGGTGTGGTCACAGGCGGCAGGCGGTGCGCCCTGGGCCGCGACGACCGCGCAGGGCTATGGCTGCGACCTGTTCTGGCCGTGCCTGGACTTCCCGCAGGGTGAGCCCGCCGTGGTGACCCTCCACATCACCGTGCCAAAGGGGTTGAAGGCGCCTTCCAACGGCGTGCTGCTCGGCATCGACACGCTGCGCGATGGGCGCACCACCTGGCATTGGCGCGCAAAGGCGATCAACCCGTACAATGTCGCCATTAACATCGGCCCCTATGCCGAGCTTTCGGGCACCTACCGCAGCCGCTTCGGCAACAACATCCAGCTCTACTACTGGCACCTGCCCGGAAAGGATGCGCAGGCGAAGCGCCTGTTTGCGGAGTTCGCGCCGACGCTCGACTTCTTCGAGGCGCTGATCGGCCCCTTCCCCTTCGGCGCCGAAAAGCTCGGCGTCGTCGAGACGCCGCACATGGGCATGGAGCACCAGACCATCAACGCCTATGGCAACAACTATGCCCAGGCGCCCGAGGGTTTCGACTGGCTGTTCCAGCACGAGCTGAGCCACGAATGGTTCGGCAACCAGATGACTGCCGCCGACTGGGACGACTTCTGGCTCCACGAGGGGTTCGGCCAGTATATGCAGCCGCTCTATGGCCGCTGGCGGGAGGGGGAAGCCCGCTATGCCGCCATGATGGCGCAGCAGCGCCTGCGCATCTTCAACAAGGCACCCCTAGTTTCCGGCACCTCGCGCACCAGCGAGGAAGTCTATGAGGACAGCAAGGGCGGCCCCGGCGGCGACATCTATTTCAAGGGCGCCTGGGTGCTCCACACCCTTCGCAACCTGGTCGGCGACAAGGCCTTTTTCGATGCGACGCGCCGGCTGGTCTACGGCCGCCCCGACCCGCGCCCGGGAAATTTCGAGCCGCGCTTCGCCACGACGCCGGAGTTCGAAAAGCTCGCGGCCGAGGCAGCGGGTCGGGATCTCGGCTGGTTCTTCAACATCTATCTGCACGAAGCGGCGCTGCCGGAGCTCGTCCAGACGCGCGAGGGCGACCGGTTGCAGCTGCGGTGGAAGACGCCGAACGATCGCCCCTTCCCGATGCCGGTCGAGGTCCAGGTCGATGATCGCGTCGTGACGGTGGCGATGGCGGGGAACCAGGGCAGCCTGACCGTGCCGGCGCAGGCGCATGTCGTGATCGATCCGATGGCGCGCATCCTGCGCCGGTCGGAGGCGGTGGAGCGCTATCAGGCGGCGCAGGCGAAGAAGTAGCCGCGGGCGTCAGCGGCCGCGGGTAACCAGCGCCTCCAGCGCGTCCAGCGGCAGCGGCTCGGCACACAGATAACCCTGGAAGAACTGACAGCCCTCCTTGGCAAGCAGGTCGAGCTGTTCTTCGGTCTCCACCCCCTCGGCGATCACCGACAGGCCCAGCGAGCGCGCCATGTCGATCACGCCGCGCACGACAATGCGGTCGCGCGGCGAGCCGGTGATGTCCTGCGTCAGGCGCTTATCGATCTTGAGATAGTCGAGCGGCAGCGCCTTCAGATAGGCGAGGCTCGAATAGCCGGTGCCGAAATCGTCGATGGCGACACGGCAGCCGCCGGTGCGCAGTTCGGCTAGCAGCCGGGCGGCATCGCCCAGGTCCTCGATCAACCCGTTCTCGGTGATCTCGATGGTCAGGCGACGGCGGGGGAAGCCGCTCGTATCGATCCGGTCGAGCAGCAGATCTGCAAAGCCAGGCCGGGCCACGTCCGCCGCGGTCACGTTGATCGACAGGCGCAGCTTGGCAAGGCTGCGCGGCCATAGCGCCGCGCGGCGCAGCGCACACCGCTGAACATGTTCGGAAAGCTGCACCGTCAGCCGCGCCCGCTCCGCCGCGCCGAACAGCGCCTCCGCGCCGATCTCCCCGCGCGTCGGGTGCCGCCAGCGTGCCAGGGCTTCGACCCCGACAATCTTGCCGCCGCCGATCGCGACCTGCGGCTGGAACAGGACCTCGACTTCATCCTGTTCGATCGCGCGTGCGACCTCGAGCGCGAGTCCGTCGAGCTCCTCGCGCCCGCGCCGCTCACCGTCGGCGATGTCGAGCGCCAGCCGGGCGCGCTGGATCAGCTGCGCGGCACTATCCCCGTCCAGGCCCTCGACACGGCCGATCCGGATGGAAAGCCGCGCAACCTGCTCCCCTGCCACAAAGGACCGACCCAGCGACTGGCGCACTGCTGCATCGGCGAGTTCCACCTGCGCAGCAGCGGGGCCGGAGGCCGCGATCAGGAATTCCGCACCTTCGCCCCGCGCGATCATCGCGTCGTTGCCGAGCGGCTCGCGAACGGCAGCCTCGATCCGGCGAAGCGCCGCGCGCAACAGCCAGTCGCCGGCCTCCCGCCCCAGCTCGCGGTTGATCGCCTCCACTCCGCCGAGCGATACCAGCGACACCGAAACCGGGTGCCCGCCGGCGAGGCGGTCGTCGATCCATGCGGTTGTTCCGGCCAGATCGCGCACCTCTGGCCCGCCACCCGCTTTGCCGCCCGCGCTGCCTGCGACCAGCGGCTCGACCAGTCCGTGCGACCGTCCGCCGTGCGGATCGCGCTGCATATGCACGACCACGCGACCCAGCTCCGGCGCGTCGTGCGCGAACGCTACCGCCCGCCTGCCCGTGGCCAGGCTTCGGCGGGCGTCGCGCAGGCTCTTGCGCGCAGGTCCCGGCAATGCCGCCAGCAGGGTTCGCGTCGCCGGAGCAACGTCGACCTGAAGCATTGCCGCAAGTGCAGGCGAAAGCCGGAAGCCATCCTGTACGGAATCATGCGACCAAACGAGCGCGCTGGCACCCGCATGCAGGTCACGCCACCCCCCGCCCAGTCGTTCGACATGGCGCATCGCGAAGCGCACGGCCTGCGCAAGCTCGACCTCCGTCACCGGGCTCACCAGGAAATGGGTGGCGCCTGCCGCAAGCACGTCGTCCAACCGGTCTGCATCACCTTTCGACAGCAGCGCCACGAGCGCGCCCGGCGCTTCGGCTACCGGTGTCGCAAGATCGGTGAGCGCGGCAATCCCATCTTCCAGAGCGCCGCGCGCGTCGACTACAGCGATATGGGCGCCGCTGGTGCGGAACCGCTGGGCCGCGGCGTCGCGCCTGCGGGCGGCGACCACCTGCCAGCCGGCATGCGCGTACAGGTTCGACAGTTCGTCCCGCTGCCGGAAAGAGAGCAGAAACAGCATCGGGTTCGTGATGCCTTGCCCCGTGCCGATTACGCCCATTTGCCCCATGAACCGACCGTAGCGGTGCCGCAGGCATTCGCCAATCCGCCTTGCTCTTGTTTGAACTACGGAGAAGCCTTAGCTCCACACTATGCCCAGCGCCTCCGCCCTGATCGACGCGCACGGCCGCACCATCCGATACTTGCGCATATCTGTCACGGATCGCTGCGACCTGCGCTGCCGCTATTGCATGTCGGAGACGATGCAATTCCTGCCCCGCGACCGGCTGATGAGCGTGGACGAGATGGCAGCGCTGGCCGAGTGTTTCATTGCCCGGGGCGTGAACAAGATCCGGCTTTCCGGCGGTGAACCGCTGATGCGGGGCGATACGGTGGCGCTGGCGGAGCGGCTGGGAACGCACCTGGGCCGTGGGCTGGACGAGCTGACCATGACCACCAACGCCACGCGGCTCGCGCGACATGCCGGCGCACTGGCTGCGGCAGGCATCCGCCGCATCAACGTCAGCCTCGACAGCCGCGACCCCGACACGTTCCGCCACATCACGCGCACCGGCGATCTCGACCGCGTGCTGGAGGGGATTGCGGCGGCTCGGTCCGCGGGCATCGCCATCAAGATCAACATGGTCGCCCTGAAGGGCCTCAACGAGCATGAGATCGCGCCGATGCTCGCGTGGTGCGCGGAGCAAGGCTTCGACCTGTCGCTCATCGAAACCATGCCACTGGGCGCGATCGACGAGGATCGCACCGATCGCTTCCTGCCGCTGACACAGGTGTTCGCGGATCTTTCCGAGCGCTTCACGCTGGAGCGCGACACCTTCAAGACGGGAGGGCCGGCGCGCTACTGGAAGCTTGCCGACAGCAGCATCCGGCTTGGCCTGATCTCGCCCCTTACCGCCAACTTCTGTGACGGGTGCAATCGCGTGCGAATGACGACCGAAGGACTGCTTTATCTCTGCCTGGGCCAGGATGCCCATGTCGACCTGCGGAGCGCCCTGCGCGAAGGTGGTCCCGCGGCCGTCGATGCTGCCATCGATGCCGGCATGATGCGCAAGCCGGCCGCCCATGCGTTCAACATCGCCCCCGGGGCCGCCCCGGCAGTCTCCCGCCACATGAGCGTGACCGGCGGATGAGCGCGTCCTTGCGCCGCGCGCTGCTCGCTTCCCCGACCCCGCCCGCCCAAACCGCCGAGCGCGAGCTGCGCGAGCAATATGACTGGGTACCCCTGGAAGAGGCGGAGCTCGTCGTCGCGCTCGGCGGCGACGGCTTCCTGCTCCAGGTGCTTCACCAGCTGCTCGAGCGCCGCTCGACGCTGCCGGTGTTCGGGATGAACCTGGGCACCGTCGGCTTCCTGATGAACGAGTGGCATCTTCGCGGCCTCGACGAGCGCCTGGCGCGGACGCGGCCGTTCAAGGTCTCACCCCTGGAGATGATCGCGGAGACGATCGACGGAGAGGTTCGGCGGCTCCCGGCGATCAACGAGGTGTCGTTGCTGCGGGAGACGCGGCAGACCGCGAAGATCGAAGTGAGCGTCAACGATCGCGTCGTGATGCCGGAACTGGTCTGCGACGGCATCCTCGCGGCCACGCCGGCCGGATCGACCGCCTACAACCTGTCGGCCAACGGCCCGATCCTGCCGCTGGGTTCGGCAATGCTGGCGCTGACCCCGATCAGCCCGTTTCGCCCCCGGCGCTGGCGCGGCGCGATCCTGCCCGACCGGGCGCGCGTCACGCTGCGCATCCTGGAGGCGGAGAAACGGCCGGTCAGCGCCGTCGCCGATCAGCGAGAGGTGCGCGACGTCGCGCGGGTGGACATCGAGATCGACCGCATGCGCGACCTCACCCTGCTGTTCGACCCGGAGCATGCGCTGGACGACCGAATCACGATGGAGCAGTTCATCGCCTAGGCGCGTTGCGGAATCGCCCTAACTTCCGTTGGTTTTCAAGAGCTTGTGGCATATTGGCAAAAAAGCCTCCCCCGGCGCTTGCCAGATCCGAAAACCCGCTGCTATAGGCGCGCCTCCGCAGTGTTCCCCGGTAGCTCAGCGGTAGAGCGTTCGACTGTTAATCGAATGGTCGCCTGTTCGAATCAGGCCCGGGGAGCCACGGACTTCCAGCATAACAACGCCCTTCGCGGCGTTTCGGCTGAGCGACAGCGACGCGGTTCACCCCGCGTCGCTGCTCTCGCAACGGCGGCAAGACTGCTGCCGCTAAATCCCTGATCCCCAAATACTTTCGCTGTGTTCGATAGATGCTGTTCAGCAGCGGCTAACCTACGAAGTTGCACAACTCATCGTAGCGGGTCAAAGAACCCAAACGCCCCGACGATCGTTCCTCAGGTTGTGCCGCCACCCCTTCGTCGGCGAGAAAAGGGCGGCAGTGGAGAAACTTGATGTTGTCATCCAGATCCGGTCGCAAGCGGTTCGCCAGCCTTGGCACTGCGATCGTTGGTGCGCTGGTGCTTGCCGCCTGCGCAACCCCTACTCCGTACCGTCCTGCCACCGGCAACGGCTTCGCGCGCACCGGCTATTCCGACGAGCAGATCGAGCCCAATCGCTTCCAGGTCAGCTTCTCCGGCAACACGCTTACTTCGCGTGAAACGGTCGAGCGCTATCTTCTCTTCCGCGCCGCGCAGCTCACCCTTGAGCAGGGGTACGACTATTTCATCCTGGTCGACCGGGACACCGAGCGGCGGTCGCGTACCTATGCCACGCCCGATCCCTATTGGGGCGGCGGCTTTGGCGGGTTCGGTGGCTGGAGCCCCTATTGGCGTTTCCACGGTCCCCGCTACGGCTGGGGCGGCTGGGGTCCCTATGGCGGCGGCAGCCCGTTCTTCAACAACGACATCCGCACCGTCGACAAATATGAGGCGGTGGCAGAGATCATCGTCGGCCGTGGCCCCAAGCCTGCCGACAATATCCGCGCCTTCGACGCGCGTGCCGTAGTCGAGAACCTCGGCCCGCGGGTCCAGATGCCCGAAACGCGCTAAGCGTTCGGCCAATCAAAAAGGGGTCGCTGCCAATCCGGCAGCGACCCCTTTTTTGTGCGCTCCGGCGGCCGTCGAGCCACCGCTGCAGGAGCAGGCGGGATTGCCCCCGCCCCTCCCGCGGGCCAGCCTTACAGCTGTCCGTGGCAGTGCTTGTACTTCAGGCCCGATCCGCAGGGGCACGGCGCGTTACGGCTGACGCGGCCCACCCATTCGGCCGGATCCTCGCCCATCGCCTCAGCGCTCGGCTGCGGGGACTGCAACGGCGGCATGCGGGTGGTGAGATAGCCGCTGCCGGCATCCTGGTCCCAGGTATCGTCATCGCCCGTCAGCGGGTCGAAATGGCTGGTCAGGAAGTCCGGGAGCTCGGGAAGCGGCGGCGGCGCGAAGTTGAAGTTCGCGACTGCCAGCGTGCGGGTCACATCCTCGCGAATGCTGCCCAGCATGCGCTCGAACAGGCCGAACGCCTCCTGCTTATACTCGTTGATCGGCGTCTTCTGTGCATAGGCCCGCAGGTGGATGACCGCCCGCAGCGCGTCGAGCATCGCCAGATGCTCCTTCCAATGGTGGTCGAGGTTCTGGAGCAGGATCGACTTCTCGATCTGCGTCCAGGCGCTCGGCTCCAGCTGCGCCGCCTTGGACTCGATCAGCTCGTCCGCCATCTTGCGGATGCGCTCCTCGAGCATGTCCGGCTCGAGGCCGTCCTCCTCGGCGATCCACTTTGCGACGGGCACGTCGACGCCCAGCACCTCGGCCGCGCGCTCAGTAAGCCCAGCGACGTCCCATTGCTCCGGATAGGAGTTGGGCGGCACCGCCGCGCCGACGATCGCATTGACCGTCTCGGCGCGCATGTCGGCGACCACCTCACCCACGGTGTCGGCGTCCATGATGTCCGCGCGCTGCTCGTACACGACCTTGCGCTGGTCGTTCATGACGTCGTCGTATTCGACGACCTGCTTGCGCACGTCATAGTTGCGCGCCTCGACCTTCTTCTGCGCGGTCTCGATCGCCTTCGACAGCCACTTGGAGCCGATCGCCTCGCCGTCGGCGATGTTGGAGCGCATCATCTTGGCGAACAGCGTGTCCGGCCCGAAAATGCGCAGCAGGTCGTCGTCCAGGCTGAGGTAGAAGCGCGACAGGCCCGGATCGCCCTGGCGTCCCGAACGACCCCGCAGCTGATTATCGATGCGACGGCTCTCGTGCCGCTCCGTGCCCAGCACGAACAGGCCGCCGGCTGCGAGCACGGCCTGCTTTTCCGCGATGATCTCGGCGCGAATACGCTCTGCCGCCGCCTCATATTCCGGGGTGCCGGCTTCCAGCTCCGGATGCTCGTCGAGCATGCGGAATTCCAGGTTGCCGCCCAGCTGAATGTCGGTACCGCGACCCGCCATGTTGGTGGCGATGGTCACCGCCCCCAGCCGACCAGCCTGGGCAACGATGTGCGCTTCCATCTCGTGATAGCGCGCGTTCAGGACCTTGTGGGGTACCTTCTCCTGGGTCAGGAACTCGGAAAGCATCTCCGACTTCTCGATCGAGACGGTGCCGACCAGCACCGGCTGTCCGCGCTCCGCATGCTCGCGGATCTTGCTCGCGATCGCCAGGAACTTGTCGTGCGTCGTCTTGTAGAACTCGTCCTCCTCGTCGACGCGCTGCACCGGCACGTTCGTCGGGATCGAGACGACGTTCATCTTGTAGATGTCGAAGAACTCGGCAGCCTCGGTGGCGGCGGTGCCGGTCATGCCCGACAGCTTGGGGTACATGCGGAAATAGTTCTGGAAGGTGATCGAGGCGAGCGTCTGGTTCTCCGGCTCGATCGTCACGCCTTCCTTCGCCTCGGTCGCCTGGTGCAGGCCGTCCGACCAGCGGCGCCCGTCCATCATGCGGCCCGTGAACTCGTCAATGATGACGACCTTGCCGTCCTTTACCAGGTAATCGACGTCGCGCTTGAACATCTTGTTCGCGCGGAGCGCCTGGTTGAGGTGGTGGACGACCTGCGTATTCTCGAAGTCGTAGAGGTTCGCGCCTTCCAGCAAGCCGGCAGCTTCGAGCAGCCGCTCGGCCTTCTCGGTGCCTTCCTCGGTCAGGATGACGCTCTTCTGCTTCTCATCCTTTTCATAGTCCGCATCATCGAGCTGCTTCACGATCGCGTCGACCGAGATATAGAGGTCGGACTTGTCGTCGGTCGGGCCCGAGATGATGAGCGGGGTCCGCGCCTCGTCGATCAGGATCGAGTCCACCTCATCGACGATCGCGAAGTTGAACGGCCGCTGGACCATCGATTCGCGATCATATTTCATGTTGTCGCGCAGATAATCGAAGCCGAACTCGTTGTTCGTGCCGTAGGTGATGTCCGCCAGATAGGCGTCGCGCCGTTCGCTGTCGGTCACGTTCGGGACGATGACGCCGGTGGTGAGCCCCAGGAAGCTGTAGATGCGCCCCATCTGCTCGGCGTCGCGCCGCGCGAGGTAATCGTTGACGGTGATGACGTGCACGCCCTCACCCGGGAGCGCGTTCAGATAGGTGGCGAGCGTCGCCACCAGCGTCTTGCCCTCACCCGTGCGCATCTCGGCAATTTCGCCGCGATGCAGGACGATACCGCCGATCATCTGCACGTCGAAATGGCGCATGCCCAGCACGCGCTTCGATGCCTCGCGCACCGTCGCAAACGCTTCGGGCAGCAGGGAATCGAGCTTCTCGCCGTTCGCCAGCCGCTCGCGGAAGCGCGCGGTCTGCTGCGCGAGCGTGGCGTCGTCCATCGCCTGGATCGCGGTCTCGAAGCCGTTGATCTTGTTGACGATGGTACCCAGCGACTTGACGTAACGATCGTTGGAAGAACCGAAGAGAGACTTGGCAAGGCCGCCGAACATGGCTGTTCCTTCATAAGGGGGAAGCGGAGCCGCGACCGACGCGCAGCATCCCGAGAGGCGCGCCTTTCAGAAGGCGCGGCGAAACTGGGGTGGAGGACGCCCGCACGAGCGGGCGCAACGCTTACTCGAGCGCGCTGTCGACCCTGGAGCGAACGTCTACGGGCGGTACCGCATAGGGCGCCGGTACCGGGGACAGCAGGGCACCGTCGAGCGCGCCACTGGCGTGGCGGACGAGCGGCGCATGATCTGCCACGTCTGCCGTCACTTCCGCTGCGATGCGGCCGGCGACCTGCTCCACCTGCCGGGCCTCGACCGGAGTCGCGCCGACCAGGGCCCCGGTGAGGCCGGTCAGCAGCGCGGAAAGGAACAGCAGGAGACGCAAGCGACAATCCATCGGCGAAGAGCTAGCCCGTGCCGCAACGGCGCCGGACAGCGTGGAGATAATGGCCGCACAGCCATCCGTCCACCCGAAAGCCGGCCGGCTTCATCCCGCCGGCCCGACATCGGCGGCGCCCACCGCATTTCCGCGCGAAAATCTCTCGACGGCCGGCACGCGGGGACGCATGGACCTGGGACATGACTCTCACCCGCTCCCCCCTCGCC
>NZ_JASNVZ010000029.1:0-43833 GCF_049311085.1 Sphingomonas sp. 3-13AW
GCGTGGGGGTCGGGGTCGGGGTGGCGGCGGCCAGCGTCACCGTGCCGGCGTCGCTGTCCTTGTCGTCGTTGCCGCATGCCGACAGCACCGCGGCGCCCGCCGCGGCGACGCCAAAGCCGCCGGCATAGCGGAAGAATTCGCGGCGCTCTGCGCGACGCTTGTCGCTGGCTTCGAGCACCTGCTCCAGGGGTTCCTGCTGGTCCATGGTACGTTTCCTACCTGTCGGTGCGTCAGTTGGCGTCGCTGGTCTTGACGGTGCCGTTCACCCCGGTGGGGAAGAAGCCGCCCTTGTCCGTCGCCGCTGCGCTTAGATACAGCACGTTGAGCGTCTGCTTGAGCGTGCGGCCCGGGATCAGCCCGTCGTCATTCGCCGGAACGATGTTGCTCGCGTCGCCGCGGTTGCTGATCCCCTGGTCGAGATCGCTGCTGCCATCATAGCCGTCGCGGGCATTGGACAGTCCGTCCGCCCGGATGATGAGCGCAGGATTGGCGGCACCCTTGGTATAGAGCGTCGTGCGAACCATGGCGCCGTGATAGCCCTCGGTCGACATCAGGCCGCTCATCACGGTGAGGAGCGCGCTGCTGCTGACCAGCGGCGCTGCACCGCGATAGGCGCTGACGCCCAGGTCCTCGAAGAGGAATGCCCCGAGAAGGAAGTTATCCTCGTTCGCGAACGGATCAAAGGTCTCGCCGGAGCCGATGATCCCCGCCGCGCGCGCGACCGTGGAAAAGGCGCTGGTGGCGCTGGCGCTAAAATCGATCGCCGGCTGGCCAACGGCTGCGGAGCCCAGGGCGGCGCGCAGGAACTCTACATGGGCAAGCTGGTCCTGCGCCATTTCGAGCGCCATCTGCCCGACGACCGCATCGCTGAACGTGACCTTGGTGCCGCCGGTCACCTTGCCCAGCGTTCCCGTTCCGGTGAGCAGGGTGTCGGCCAAGCCGGTGCCCGTGGTCGCAAGCGCATAATATTGCGCCTCGAGATATTCGAGGTTCAGCAGGAAGTTCAGGATGTCGGCGTCGTTGATGCCGCTGGTCGCCGAGGTGGTCGGCGTCGGGGTCGGCGTTGGCGTCGGCGTCGAGGAGCCGCCGTCGTCGTCATCGCCGCCGCACGCGCTCACCAGAGCGGCACCTGCTGCTGCGACGGTGAAGCCGCCCGCATAGCGCAGGAAGTCACGCCGGTCGGCCCGGCGCCGCTCCTGCGTATCCAGAACCTCGTCCAGCCCCGTGTGGTCGCTCATCAACGCCTCCCAATCAACACGTCGGTCCGCCGCGCTGCGGCTCTGCCGCGCTCAGCACCCGACGGCACGGTTCCATCCCCGCGGGGGCGTGGATAGTCCGTGTCCGAACCGCTGCTGTTACCGGCGAATGCAACGATTACCAACTGTCTTTCGCCATTCGTGATGCCGGTAAGCAGCAGGCTTGCCAGTAAAGACGCTGCGGGGGAGGGGGCACCCCGTGCGCCCGGCGGGCGCGCCGAAGGGTAGCACTGGCGCTAGTGCGACGTGGACTTGCTCGTCGCCAGACCATCTCGCTTGCTGGCTAAGCAAGGAGGGGCGTCACAGCATCTTCACCGCGTTGACGATGAACTGCATCGCCAGGGCGACCTGCAGCACGCCGAACACCGCCCCCAGTATCTCCAGCGGGCCCGGCCCCATCGCCCGCATGATCCACTTCGCCCGAAGCATCAGCAACCAGTTCATGAGGATGATGCAGAGCCCCACCGCGATGATGTCGATCTGGGCTCGCAAGTTCGGCACGGCCGCGGCAAATATGATCGGGATCGTGACCGCGATCGGCGGGAAGAGGCCGGGGAAGACGAGCGTTGTCGCGCGGAGCTTCAGCGGGTCCAGCCGGGCGGGTCCCTGCGCAGCGGGAACGAGCAGCGACTGGAGCGACAGGGCCAACAGCACCACGCCTGCGCTGCCGACCAACACGGGGAGCGTCACGTCCCATCCGGCCAGCGTCGACGTTCCCCCGAAGACTGCCAGGATGAAGGCGAGCGCGGTGAGGAGCGCGGCTCGCGTGGCGAGGGGGCGTACGCCGGGAGCCTTGTCGTCGGTGCCGACCGTCGCAAATACCGCAACCGCGCGGATCGGCCCCATGGTCATGAACAGCAGCCCGAAGAGCATTCCCAACGGGAGTTCCATATGAGCCTCGCCTCCGCCTTAACTGGAGTGTGGGTGCCCGTCGGGGCCTGTCCCCATCATCACTCGAGCTCCTGGACGCCCCCGCCCGACACGGTGAGGACCTGTCCGCTGATCCAGGAGGCTGCGGGCGAGCAGAGGAACAGCGCAGCATAGGCAATGTCCTCCGGCATGCCGAGCCGCGCGAGCGGAGTGTGTCGCAGCATCCTCTGTTCGATTACGGGGGTGAGGACCGAGGCGAGCGCATCGGTCTTGATCGCGCCGGGCGCGATCGCGTTCACGCGGATGCCCGACGGACCCAGATCGTAGGCGATGTTGCGGGTAAGATGGTTCACCGCAGCCTTGGAGGATGCGTAGGAGGCCATCCGCTCATTGCGGTTCTCACCCGCCATCGACGAGATGTTCAGGATCGCACCCGAGCCGTGGGCGGCCATGTGCGGGGCGGCGAGTTGCGCCAGGTGGAACAGCGAAAAGACATTCAACTCATAGGCCCAGCGGAAATCGTGCATCGGCATGTCGAACGGCTTGGGACCGCCGCCGCCGGCATTGTTCACCAGGATGGTGAGCGCCTTGAACTCGCCGATTGCGGCATCGACGGTCTTCTGCAGGTCCCCCTCGACGGTCACGTTGCAGGACACCGAGATCGCGTGTGCGCCGGCGGCGCGAAGATCGGCGGCAACGGCTTCCGCCTTGTCCTGATCGAGGTCGCTGACGACGAGCGCGGCGCCGGCGCCGGCGAACAGCCGGGCGATGCCGCGGCCGATGCCGCTGCCGGCGCCGGTGACCAGGGCCACCTGGTCGGTCAGGCGAAACCGTTCGGGGTCAAACAATCGGTCGTCCATGCGCTTTCCCTTCCGAGGGTGCGACACGGCCTGCTGCCGCATTCGGCCAGGTTCGTCCCGGATGCGTAGGGTTCAGGGTCGCACCCGAGGGATGCGGCGGCATAGGAGGTGCGGCAATCCGTAAGTCCCGCAGTGGCGGGCCGGCATGGCGCAATCAGAGAAGGCACTCCGGGCCCTTCCTGCGACCACTCGGTGAGCGCTTCACTGGGCGCTGGTGACATCTTCGCGCCGATCCTGTCGCTGGCGGCCTATGTCGGGCTGGCATTCGCCGGCGTCGTTCACATGATCATTCCGGCCGGCAGCGCAGGCTCCAGCGCATTTGCCATCGCTGCGCGATGAGCGGGTTGTTCACCGCCTCGGTCCGATCGCCGATGGTGGGGGTGGTGCTGACACTGGAACTGACCGGCGCCTATGCAGTCACGCTGCCCCTCGTCGCGACCTGCCTGGCCGCCAGCCTGGTGGCGCGCGCGCTGGGAGGCTCACCGATCTACGAATAACTGCTCGACCGCACCCTCAGGCTCGCCGGTGGGCTGAAGACGAACTGATCAGCGCGTCAGCTGCCATATATCGGTATCGTGAGACTGGATGTGCGAATGGACCATTCGTCCGGCCCAACGGGTCGCGCCGATTGCTAGGGCCGCCTTGCGGTTCCTGCCGGGGGAAACAACACCTGAAAAAGGTGGTGGACGCACTTGGGCTCGAACCAAGGACCCGCTGATTAAGAGTCAGCTGCTCTACCAACTGAGCTATGCGTCCGTCGCCTTTGGCGCGGTGCGGTGGGCCAGGCCCTCCGCGTTGGAGGCGGCCAATTAGCAACGGCCCCCGAGGCTGCCAACCCCTAAAATGCGGGGTCGGTCACTTTTTTCACCAGCGGGGGTGATCGCGGTTGCTGCGGTCGATCGACATCAGGATTCCCAACGTCAGCAGCACCGTCATCTGGGCCGAGCCGCCATAGCTGACCAGCGGCAGCGGGATGCCCACCACCGGGGCGAGACCCATCACCATCATCAGGTTGATCGCCACGTAGAAGAAGATCGTGGTCGCGAGCCCGGCGGCGGCAAGGCGGGCGAAACGCGTCTTGGAGCGGACGCCCACGTTCACCCCCCAGCGGATCACCAGCAGGAAGGCGAGGATCACCAGAATTCCGCCCGCCAGCCCCCATTCCTCTGCCATCGTGGCGAAGACGAAGTCGGTGTGCCCCTCTGGCAGGTAGTCGAGGTGGCTCTGCGTCCCCTGCAGGAAGCCCTTGCCGAACATGCCGCCTGAACCGATCGCGATCTTCGACTGGCTGATGTGGTAGCCAGCGCCCAAGGGGTCGCTCTCGGGATCGAGGAAGATGAGGACGCGGTTGCGCTGATAATCGTGCAGCAGGAAGTTGAAGGCGATGGGCACGATCACGACGAACGCAAGCGCCCCGCCGATGAACAGCCGCAGCGGCAGCCCCGCCAGGAACATGACCGTGAGGCCGCCGGCGGTGATCATCAGCGCGGTGCCAAGGTCGGGCTGCAGCATCACGAGCGCGGCAGGGATGCCCACCAGGCATGCCGCCGGCCAGATGGCGCCGAAGCGCCGGATCTCGGACGGGGGCAACAGGTCGTAGAAGCGGGCAAGCGCCAGCACGATCACCGGCTTCATCAGCTCCGAAGGCTGAAGCCGGATGATCCCGACATCCAGCCACCGCTGGCTTCCCCCGCGCACCGCGCCGAGGAGCTCGACCAGCAGCAGCAGCACCACGATCACGATATACGCCGGGATCGCGCTCCGCTCCCAAACGGACATCGGCACGCGTGAGATCACGATAGCGGCGCCAAAGAAGACCGCAAAGCGGATGCCCTGCCGCAGCGCCCAAGGGTCCATGCTGCCCCCGGCGGCCGAGAACAGCACCACGAGACCGAAGCCGCCGATCGCGAGCACCAGCAACAGCATGCGCCACGGCAGCTGCGCGAGCGCGGAGGGGACGAACCCGAGGCCGGTGCCGGAGTTCTTGATGCGCTTCATGCGGCGTGTCTCAATCCGGGTCCGGTCGGGTCTGCGACTGTGCTACGTCTGCCGCGGCCGCGGTGGTGTTCGCGATCGCGGCGTCGACCGCGTTGCCGACCGCGTCCGGGGTGTCGACGGTTGCAGGGGCGGGCGCGACCTGTGCGGCCGCGTGGGCGGCCTGGAACGCCGCTGCTTCGGCGCGCATCCGGGTCGCGATGTCGCCGCCCCAGGTGGGTTCGAACTCGGCCAGCGTCTTCATCGCGCGGTCCCGGTCGTAGAGATAGGTCAGGATATCGCGCCCCGTGATCGGCGTGTCGAGATTGCGGATCAAATGAGCGTTGTGCTCGAGTACGATCCCGGCGGCATATCGCGGGTTGTCGGCGGACGAAAAGCACACGAACAGGGCGTGGTCGCGCAGCCTGAAGGGAAGCTGCCCGTTTTTGAGCACCCCGGAGCGACGTTCCGCCATGGTGATGCGGCGGACCTGCGCACTGCCAGTCTTTCCAGCGATCGTGATGCCCGGAACCTGCATCCGTGCCGCGCCGCCGGTGCCGCCATCGTTCACGACTGCAAACATGGAATCCCGCACGATCGCCATCTGCTCGGGCGTAGCCGCGAGCAGGGGAGCCTCGGGCACGGGGCCGTTCATCAGCAATCGCGGCTGGAGCGCGCGGCCTGAGGCGAGCCTGGCTGCCATCACCGCGAGCTGGAGCGGGTTGGCGAGCATGTCGCCCTGGCCGATCGAGGCGTTGAGCGAATCCGCGACGGTCCACGGCTTGCCGCGCTTCTTGAGCTTCCACGCAGAGTCCGGAACGGTGCCGTAGCGTTGCGAGGTAAAGGGCAGGTCGAACTTCTGTCCAAGGCCGAGCGACCGCGCGACCGGTGCGAACATGTCATAGCCGAACCGGCGCGCCATCTCGTAGAAGTAGATGTCACAGCTCTGGGCCACGGCACGGCGCATGTTCACCGGGCCGTGGCCGCCCCGCTTGTGGCAGTGGAAGAGGCCGGTGCCGACGCGCATCGCGCCCGAGCAGAATACCGTTTCGTGCGGCTGCACGCCTGCCTGAAGCAATGCGAGCGCGTTCATCGGCTTGATGGTCGAACCCGGGGGATAGAGCCCCTGCAGTACCTTGTTCATCAGCGGAACATGGTCGTTTTCCGACAGCATCTTCCACTCAAGCCGGCCGATCCCATCAGAAAAGCTGTTGGGATCATAGGCCGGCATGGAGACCATCGCCAGGATGTCCCCGTTCAGGCAGTCGATCACGACGGCCGCGCCCGAGTTCGTGCCGAGGCGGCGGGCGGTATATTCCTGCAGGCCGGCGTCGATCGTCAGCCGGATCGTCTTGCCGGGACGATCGGGCCGGGTGGCGAGTTCGCGCACGGGTTCGCCCCGCGCGGTGACCTCCACACGCTTCTCGCCCGGAACGCCGCGCAAGTGAACTTCCAGTGACTTTTCAAGCCCATCCTTGCCGAGTTTGAAACCCGGTGTGATGAGAAGGCGGTCCTTCGTCTCCTGATACTGCTCGGCAGAGGCGGCGCCCACATAGCCGGTCAGGTGGGCGACTGCGGCCCCCATCGGATAGTTGCGCGAGAAGCCGCGGGCCGGGACGACCCCGGGCAAATCCGGCAAGCGGACGCTGAGCGCGGCATAGCGTTCCCACGGAAGGTTTTCAGCGATCTGAACGGGTTGCAACCCACGGCTACGTTTCAGATCGACCTCGATCCGCTCCATGTCCTCGTCCGAGAGGGCAAGCAGGTCCCGCAGCACGCCCAGGACGCGGGGTGCGTCTTTGAGTCGTTCCGGCACTACGTCGACGCGAAAGTCGGTGCGGTTGTTGGCGATCGGCGCACCGTGGCGATCCACGATCCAGCCGCGGCGCGGCGGGATCAGCGTCATGTTGATGCGGTTGCTCTCCGCCATCAACTCATAGTGCTCGTTCTCCGCGACTGCGAGCCACGCCATGCGCCCTGCCAGGAGCAGGCCGAAGCCCCCCTGGATCGCGCCCAGCGCGAACGCCCGGCGGGAGAAGGTGAACGCCTGGGTAGCCTCGGTAATGACGCGCGTCGGCCGGCTCATCGCCGCGCGCTCCGCCGGTACAGCCATGCGCACAGGCGGGTCATGGCCGGGAAGATCAGCCCGGACAGCGCGATCTGGATCAGCAGCGGCCCGTCGACATGGGCGGCCAGCGTGCCCGCAAAGACGCGGCCGAGCGAGAGGCACAGCGCGATGGCGCCGGTCGCGATCAGCCAGTCCTGCCAGAAATCACGCTGCACCAGACGGGTGTCGAGCACGTCGAGCGCGATCAGGCAGAGCGACCACAACAGCATGGAACTGCCCAAGGGCTGACCACTGACAAGATCGTCGAACAGCCCCAGCGGCGCTGCGGCCCATGCCGGCAGCGTGTTCGAGCGGTACAGGCGCCACGCGAGCAGCGCGATCAAACCAAATGGGGGCAGGAACGGAATGGTCGCGATGACGGGAAGGATCGTCATGAGCGATCCGACCAGCACCGTCGCCACGGCAGGGCGCCAGTAGCGGTAGGGGGGTTCAGGGACGGCCAGTTCGATTGGTACGGGCGCGCTCATTGCGCTCCGTCCGCTTGGGCCGGGGTGCTTTCGGCGGTACCCGGCGCCGCAGGGGGCGGCAACGGCGGCAGGAACGTCTCAAGCACCAACGCGAAGTCGGCGCGGTCGGGCTGCGCGAACACGCGCGCGGCCGCGGTGTCGCGGGCGTTCTGCAGGACCCGCGCGACCGGAATGCCGGGCGGGTAGATGCCGCCGATGCCCGAGGTGACGAAGATGTCGCCGGCCATGAACGGTGCGTTCGCGACATTCGCGGAGCGCACGTCCACCAGCCCGTCGCCGCGCCCGCTTGCGATCGCCGGCAGTCCGTCGCGGGTGCGGCGCACGGGGATCACGCTGTCGGGGTCGGTCAGCAACACCACGCGCGCGGTGTTGGGGCCGGTCTCAACCACGCGACCCAACAGGCCCTCAGGACCGCGAACCGGCTGGCCGGACCGCACCCCTTGAGAAGAGCCTGTGGCGAGGACGGCAAAGCGCCGCGTGCTCGATGCACTCGAACTCACCAGTCGTGCGGTCGCGACCGGTTTGGTAGCCAGTTCCTGCACCTGGAGTAGTCGGCGCAACCGCGCGTTTTCCTGCACTAGCAGACGCGCTCGCTGCACCAGCGCGGCCTCGTGCTCGATGCGCGCTCGCAGGGCGCGGTTCTCGTGGGTGACGCGGAAATGTTCGGCGACAGCGGCGGGGCCGCTGGCGATGAAGTCCCGGACGTTGCGCAGGCCCAGCGACACGGGCGCCGTGCCTTCGCGAACCACCCCGCGCAGCGCGGGGAAGGCGGCGGGGCGGAACGACGAGAGCAGTAACAGGGCGACCGCAACCAGCGCCAATGTCGCTGCTGCGACATAGCTCAAGAACACCCCATATTGCGCCCGGCGTGAGAACCCCGGGCGCCGATCGCGTTGCGGCGCCATCGCCGGCAACCCCTATCAGACGGCGAGCAGAACGCCCCGGTACACTTCTTCTTCAAGCGCGCGGCCAGTGCCGAGCGCTACGCAGGTCAGCGGGTCTTCCGCCACCGAAACCGGCAGGCCGGTCTCGTCCCGCAGCACCTCGTCCAGCCCATGCAGCAGCGCGCCGCCGCCGGTCAGGACGATGCCCTGGTCGACGATATCGGCTGCGAGCTCCGGCGCGGTGTTTTCGAGCGCGATCCGGACACCCTCGACGATGGTGTTGACCGGTTCGGCCAGCGCCTCGGCAATCTGGCCCTGGTTGATCTGGATTTCCTTGGGCACGCCGTTGACGAGGTCGCGCCCCTTGATGTGGATAACCTTGCCGATGCCATCGGCGGGCGGCTTGGCCGTGCCGACTTCCTGCTTGATCCGCTCTGCCGTGGCTTCGCCGATCAGGAGGTTGTGGTTGCGGCGGACGTAGCTGACGATCGCCTCATCCATCTTGTCGCCCCCGACGCGGACCGAGGTGGAGTAGGCGAGGCCGCGGAGCGACAGAACTGCAACCTCGGTGGTGCCGCCGCCGATGTCGACGACCATCGAGCCGATCGGCTCGGTCACCGGCATGTCGGCACCGATTGCGGCCGCCATCGGCTCCTCGATCAGGAACACCTGGCTGGCACCCGCATTGGAGGCCGCATCACGGATGGCGCGACGCTCGACCGAAGTCGAACCCGAGGGCACGCAGATCACGATCTGGGGCCAGCGGATGAAGTGCCGCTTGCCATGCACCTTCTCGATGAAGTGCTTGATCATCTGTTCTGCGACATCGATGTCGGCAATCACGCCATCGCGCAGCGGTCGAATCGCTTCGATCGAGCCCGGCGTCTTGCCCATCATCAGCTTGGCGTCGTCACCGACAGCCTTCACCTTCTTGACGCCGTTGAGAGTTTCTACGGCGACGACCGACGGCTCGTTGAGCACAATTCCGCGGCCGCGCAGGTACACCACCGTATTCGCAGTGCCCAGGTCGATCGCCATATCGTGCGACATGAATTTGAAGAAACGGGAAAAGAACGCCATCAGTTGTTCCGTCTGTCGCCGCGTCGCCCCCGTCGCGGCAGTTCGCACCAGTACCGGACCCGGCCGACTGGATTTCTCCGGCCGATTTACGTGGCGGATGCGGGTCGCGGGAAGGCGTCGCTTGGGCTAGAGCGACACCCATGTCAATACGACGCCTGCCCGAGCATCTCGTCAACCGCATCGCAGCAGGCGAAGTGGTAGAACGCCCCGCCAGCGCGCTGAAAGAGCTGGTGGAAAACGCCATAGACGCCGGCGCCGCGCGAATTGCCGTGCGGATCGCCGGCGGCGGCATCGACTTGATCGAGGTTACAGACGACGGATGCGGCATGACGCCGTCGGACATGGCGCTCGCGCTGGAACGGCACGCGACTTCCAAGCTGCCGGACGAGCGAATCGAGGCGGTGGAGACGCTGGGCTTCCGCGGCGAAGCGCTGCCATCGATCGCGAGCGTCGCACGGCTGACGATGGAAAGCCGGCCGCGCGGAAGCGTGGGCTGGATGCGGACCGTCGACAACGGCCGGGTCGAGGCAGAGGGCCCCGCCGCGGTGCCGCCGGGTACGCGCATCCGGGTCGAGGGGCTGTTCGCGCGCGTGCCTGCCCGCCGCAAGTTTCTGCGCACACCTCGTTCCGAGTTCGCCGCCTGCCTGGACGCGGTGCGGCGGCTGGCGATGGCCCGGCCGGACATCGCCTTTTCGATGGAGCATGACGGACGCCGAGCCCTGTCCGTGCAGGGCGGCGAGACTCAGCCGGAGCGAGTGGCGGGGCTGGTGGACCGCGCGCTGGCCGACAATAGCGTCGCGATCGACTATGTGCGCGAAGGGCTGCGGCTGGGCGGCGTCGCCGGGTTGCCGACCTTCAATCGTGGCATCGCCGATCACCAATATCTGTTCGTCAACGGCCGTCCCGTGAAGGACCGGCTGCTCGCGGGCGCGGTGCGGGGCGCCTATGGCGAGATGCTGGCGCGCGACCGCCATGCGGTGGTGGCGTTGTTCCTGGAGGTGCCGCCCGACCAGATCGACGTCAACGTCCACCCCGCCAAGACCGAGGTGCGATTCCGCGATCCGGCCCTCGCGCGCGGACTGATCGTCGGCGGCCTGCGCCGGTCCCTCGACGCTGCCGGCCATCGAAGCGTGCAGCGTCCGCAGGCGGACGCGCTGGCCGCCTGGCAGCAGGAGCCGATGGCCGCGCCGCAGCCGCACGGCATGCCGGCGGACGCGCTGTTCGCGGCGGCGGGGGCGCGAACGCCCTATGCGCCGGTGCCGAGCTTCCACGAACCACGCGCCGGTTTCTTCACGCCGCCGCCCCAGGCACGTGCCGAGGTGGCGGAAGCGCCGGTGCCGGCGACGACCTCTCACCCGCTAGGCGTAGCGCGCGGCCAGGTCGCGCAGACCTATATCGTCGCGGAGGCGGAGGACGGGCTGGTGCTGGTCGACCAGCATGCCGCCCACGAACGCCTGGTGCTGGAGCGCATGCGCCGGGCACTGGCCGAAGGCGGCGTGGCAACCCAGGCCCTGCTGCTGCCCGAAGTGGTCGAACTCGACGAACCCGCGTGCGACCGGCTCGAGGAGCGGAGCGCAGAGCTGGCGGAGTTCGGACTGGAGCTCGAGCGGTTCGGCCCGCGCGCGATGCTGGTCCGGGCTACCCCCGCGTTGCTCGGCAAGAGCGACATCGCCGGGCTGGTCACCGACCTGGCCGACGAACTGGCCGCGCACGACACCGCCTTCAGCCTGCGCGAGCGGCTGGACCATGTCGCCGCCACCATGGCCTGCCACGGTTCCGTCCGTGCGGGCCGGGTACTCTCGGTTGCGGAAATGAACGCGCTGCTCCGCGAAATGGAGGTCACGCCGCATTCGGGCCAGTGCAACCACGGGCGACCGACGTGGGTGAAGCTGTCGATGGCGGATGTGGAAAAGCTGTTCGGGCGGAAGTGAGATCTGCCTCGTTCCGGGCGAGCGGCAGAGAGGTGCCTTCGCCCTAGGGCCGCTGGCTCAGGAACCTGTTCTGCTCAGGCAGCGGCAGCCCGTTCCACCGGCGGACGATGACGTCGGCGGAGGCGAAGCACTGCCGATAGAAGTCTTTCCCATTCTCCTCCGCCGTCCGGGCCGAGGCGAGCGCCAGGGAAATCACCTCGTTGTTTGCGAGGGCCGTCGCGACGTAGGAACGCGGTACACCCCGTCTGGGAAGCGCCTCGTACAGATCCGAGCGGAAGCGCTCCACCGCGGCCCAATCCTTCACCCAGGTCGGGGCGGCGAGGGTGTGAATTGCAGAAGCCCTAGGGGCGGGAACCTGCCGCGCCGGCAGCGCCGGTTCGATCTGCTGCTCCCGCATCACCTTCGTAGCGGCGCCCTGCACCCATGCGCGCAACGTCACCGCGCCAAGGACGGGAAGAAGGGATAGGCCGTTGGTCGGGATGGCGAACAAAAGCGCGACGAAAATCAATACGCCCATGCAAGCCCCCCCTCCCGCGATCAAATCCCCCCTTTGAATGCACCCCCGTGCGCAGGATCTGAAAAGCTTGCGTCGCTATTAGCTCTAGAAAGCTAACAATCCGTAGCGGGACAGTTGCGTCGCAGCGCTATGCTTGAAGCGACAGCCGAGCGTTCTGTATATTTCGGGAAATAATTGCTGCCCGGATAGAAGGCGCATGGCGTTTCGCAGCAGCCTTCGATGCGTGCGTCGCAATCTGGCGGACCGTTGCCGCGGCGCAGGGTCGAGCTTGGCGCTACCGGTCGGCCCCCTCCCGCGGTTACCAGGACCGGTCCGGGGAGGGGGCGTTACTACTTCTGTGGGGCCCTTACGCCGCCGCGCGGCGGCGTTCGGCCATTTCGGCGTTGAGCATCTCGGCCAGCAAGAAGGCAAGCTCCAGGCTCTGGCCGGCGTTGAGGCGGGGGTCGCAATAGGTGTGATAGCGATCGCCGAGCGCCTGCTCGGTCACGGCCACCGCGCCGCCCGTGCATTCGGTGACGTTCTGGCCCGTCATCTCGGCATGGATGCCGCCGGCGAAGCTCCCCTCGGCGCGATGGACGGCGAAGAAGCCGCGCACCTCGGCCAGGATGCGGTCGAAGGGGCGCGTCTTGTAGCCGTTGGCGGCCTTGACGACGTTGCCGTGCATCGGGTCGCAGCTCCACACTACCGGATGTCCCTCACGCTGGACAGCGCGGACGAGCGTGGGCAGGTGCTTTTCGATCTTGTCGTGGCCGTAGCGGGTGATCAGCGTCATCCGGCCGGGCACGCGGGCAGGGTTGAGCACATCCAGCAGCCGCAGCAGCGCGTCGGGCTCCAGGCTGGGTCCGCACTTCATCCCGATCGGGTTGCGGATGCCGCGCAGATACTCGACGTGCGCCGAGCCCTCGAACCGCGTGCGATCGCCGATCCAGAGGAAGTGGGCGGACGTGTCGTACCAGTCGCCGGTGAGCGAATCCTGCCGGGTCAGCGCCTGCTCGTACGGGAGCAGCAGCGCCTCGTGGCTGGTGTAGAAGCTGGTCGCCTTCAGTTGCGGCACGCTGTCGGCATCGATGCCGCAGGCCGACATGAAGTCGAGCGCCTCGCTGATGCGATCGGCGATATCGGCATATTTCTGGGCAAGCGGACCGCTGCCCATGAAATCGTGGGTCCAGCGATGGACCTGGTGCAGGTTCGCATAGCCCCCGGTCGCGAAGGCGCGCAGCAGGTTGAGCGTTGCCGCCGACTGCGAATAGCCACGGATCATCCGCTGCGGATCCGGGATGCGGGATTCCGGCGTGAAGGCGATGTCGTTGATGATGTCGCCGCGATAGCTCGGCAGTTCGACGCCGTCCTGCACCTCCATCGGCGCCGACCGCGGCTTGGCGAACTGGCCCGCCATGCGGCCGAGCTTCACGGTCGGCAGCTTGGACGCAAAGGTCAGCACCACGGCCATCTGCAGCAGCACGCGGAAGGTGTCGCGAATGTTGTTCGCGCTGTGCTCCGCAAAGCTCTCCGCGCAGTCGCCGCCCTGAAGCAGGAAGGCGCGGCCGGCCGCGACCTCCGCCAGGTCGGCAGTCAGGTTGCGTGCCTCACCCGCGAACACCAGTGGCGGAAAGCTCGAAAGCTGCGCGGTGGCAGCGTCGAGCGCCTGCGTATCGGGATAGTCGGGCATCTGGCGGGCTTCGGCCCGTGTCCAGCTGTCAGGCGACCAGTTCGCGGCCATGGTATTCTCCAGCAAGGGAGCCGGGATGAACCAGTCGGCATGGTGCGCGATGCCGTTCGCGGCGATCTGATTGACCACCTTGGCATTCGCGCGCTTGCCGTCTTCTTCCCAGCCTTGGACGGTGCTGCCGGGGGTTTCGTACCACGCACCGAAAGCCGCGCGGGTCAGCGCGCGCTCTTCGCGGAAACGTCGGATCTTGGCACCGGCTAGCGTCGTCATGCCGCGGCGTTACCCGATCGGGGTAATCACATGCAACTGCTTTGTGGCTCCCTTAGAAGCTGGGCCGCCAATCCCATCCCAGCGGGTCGCCATCCATGACCTCGATCCCGGCGGATGCCAGTTCGTCGCGGATCGCATCGGAGCGCGCGAAGTCCTTGTCCGCGCGCGCCTGTTTGCGCTCCTGAAGGCGGGCCTCCACGATGTCCGCGGTCAAAGCGGCCCCTGCCGGACGCACGCGTAGCGAGGCGCGATCGAGCGCCAGCAGGTCTAGCCCAAGCACCGCGTCGAACTGGGCGAGGGCGGCCAGACGGTCCGCCGGCGACAGCTTCTTGTCCGCGAGGAGCTCGTCGAGGACCGGCAGCGCGCGGGGCGTGGCGAGGTCGTCCGAGACCGCCTCGTCCAGGCGTGCCAGATAGGGCTCCCCCTTGTCGGCGTTCCCCTCGGTGTCGCCAGCGCGTGCCTTGAGCGCGGAGACGGTCATCACCAGCCGCTTCAGGCGAGTCAGCGCGGCCAGCAGGTTCTCGCCCGAGAACTCCAGTTCCGAGCGGTAATGCGCCGACAGGCACATCAGCCGGTAAGCGAGCGGGTGGACGCCGGCGTCGATCAGGGTCTGGAGCGTCGTGAACTCGCCCTTGGACTTCGACATCTTGCCCGAACGCTCGACCAGGAAGTTGTTGTGCAGCCAGAAGCGCGCGCCGGTGAAATCGGGGTTCGCATCGGTGCAGCCGCAATAGGCCTGGTTTTGCGCGATCTCGTTGGGGTGGTGGATCTCCCGGTGATCGATGCCGCCCGTGTGGATGTCGAACGGCTCGGGCCCGAGGTACTTCAGGCTCATGACCGAGCACTCGAGATGCCAGCCAGGCGCGCCCTTACCCCAAGGGGAGTCCCATTCCATCTGGCGCTGCTCTCCCGGCGGCGACTTGCGCCAGATCGCGAAGTCCTGCGGGTGGCGCTTGCCAGCGACCGGATCGATGCGCCCGGCGGCCGCGTCATCCTGACCGCCGGCGAGCCGTCCGTAGTTGGGGACGCTGCTGCTGTCGAAGTAGAGACCGCTTTCCAGTTCGTAGCAGTGATCCGGCGCGATCTTTTCCGCAAAGGCGATCATCTCGGCGATGTGGTCGGTCGCGACCGACCAGCGCGTGGGATCGATGATATTGAGGTCGGCGAGGTTCTGCTTGAACGCGGCGGTGTAATGGGCGGCGATGTCCCAGATGCTTTGCGCCTGTGCGCGGGCCGCCGCCTCCATCTTGTCGTCGCCTGCGTCGGCGTCCGAGGTCAGATGGCCGACATCGGTGATGTTGATGACGTGGGTGAGGGGATAGCCCTTCCAGCGCAGCACACGGCCCAGCGTGTCGGTGAAGACATAGGCGCGCAGGTTGCCGATGTGGGCGTAGTTGTAGACGGTCGGACCGCAGGAGTAGACGCGCACGCCCCGCGCCGGGTCCACCGGGTCAAAGCGCTCCAGCGAGCGGGTGAACGAATTATAGAGCGTGAGCGGTGCGGTCGACATGCGGCGCGCATAGCCCTTGCGCGGGTTGCTGCCAACGCGTTCGAACGACTTTGACGGCGCGAGGGAACGGCGGCGCGCGCTGTCTGTTGGCTGCACAAGGCGATTTCAAAGCGCCCAAAGCAGAAACAGCCCAGGAGCGATGCGATGAGCGAAGAGGCCCGGGACGACGCGCCCGATATTCTTGCCAAGGACGCCGACGTACGGCGTGGCGATACACCGGGAGGAGAGTCCTCGGTGAGTGGCGTCGCCGTTACGATCAACAAGCCGCGCCAGGAACTCTATGCCTATTGGCGTGACTTCTCCAACCTTGCGGGCGTCATGGAGAATGTCGAGTCGATCGAGGTGATGGACCGCACCCGGTCCCATTGGAAGGTGCACGGCCCGAACGGCACCTATGAATGGGATGCCGTCGTCACCGAGGATGTCGAGGGCGAACGGATCGCGTGGAAATCGGCCGAGGGCGCCGATGTCCAGAACAGCGGCTGGGTGTCCTTTACGGATGCGAACCCCGGGCGGGGCACGGTCGTGACCGCAGCCATTGCCTATGACCCGCCCGGCGGCCTGATCGGCAAGGTGGTCGCCAAGCTGACCCAGAAGGAGCCGCGAATTCAGGCGCGGCGGGACTTGCGGCGGCTGAAACAGCTGCTCGAGACCGGCGAGATCGCGACGAGTTCGCCGCCCAATCCTGCCCCCAAGGCCTGAACCTTCCCCTTTTCTTCGCAAGGAAAACCAGATGCGAGCGCTCACCTGGCACGGCAAGCACGACGTCCGCGTGGATACGGTTCCCGATCCCGAAATCCTCAACCCGCGCGACGCGATTCTGAAGATCACCTCGACCGCGATCTGCGGGTCCGACCTGCACCTGTATGACGGCTATATCCCGACCATGCAGGCGGGCGACATCCTGGGCCATGAGTTCATGGGCGAGGTGGTCGAGACGGGCCCGAAATCCACGCTCAAGAAGGGCCAGCGGGTTGTCGTCCCCTTCGTGATCGCGTGCGGCGAATGCTATTTCTGCGGCAAGCAGCAATATTCGGCGTGCGACAACTCCAACCCGGCGGACAATCAGGACATCGCCCCGAACATCTGGGGCGCGGCGCCGGCGGGGTTGTTCGGCTATAGCCACATGACCGGCGGCTATCCCGGCGGACAGGCCGAATACGTCCGCGTGCCGTTCTCGGACGTCGGGCCGATCGTGATCCCGGACGGGATCGAGGACGAGAAGGTGCTGTTCCTGTCGGACATCCTGCCGACCGGCTGGATGGCGGCGGAAAATTGCGACATCGAACCGGGTGACACGGTCGCGGTCTGGGGCTGTGGCCCGGTCGGGCTGTTCGGCATCCAGTCCGCGTTCGTGATGGGCGCGCATCGCGTCATCGCAATCGACCACTTCCCCCACCGGCTGGAACTGGCCAAGCAGATGGGTGCGGAGGTCATCAACTTCGAAGACACCAACGTCTACGACGCGCTGATGACGATGACCGGCGGCATCGGCCCGGATGCGGTGATGGACGCGGTCGGGCTCGAGAGCCACGGTCTCTACCTCGACAATGTAGTGGACCAGATCAAGGCATCGACCTTCCTTGGCACGGACCGCCCGCACGCTCTCCGCCAGGCGATCATGGCCTGCCGCAAGGGCGGGCGCGTGTCGGTTCCCGGTGTCTATGGCGGGTTCGTCGACAAGTTCCCGTTTGGGGCCGTCATGGAAAAGGGCCTGACCCTGAAGACCGGCCAGACCCATGTGCAGCGCTACCTGCCGGCGTTGCTTGAGGCGATCCTGGAGGAGAAGCTCGACACGACCTTCCTCATCTCCGACCGGATGAGCCTGGAGGATGCGCCCAAGGGCTATGCGAAGTTCAAGAACGAACAGAATGAATGCACCAAGGTGGTGCTGAAGCCCGACTTCGCCAAAGCGACGGTCTGAGCCAGAGGAACAGCAGATGGCAGAGAAACTGGCAGTGATCACCGGTGCCTCGACGGGCATCGGGTACGAGATCGCAAAGATCGCGGCGAGCGAGGGATATGACCTGATCGTCGTTGCCGACGAGCCGCAGATCAACACCGCCGCCGGTGATTTCGGCGCCGACGGCGTTTCGGTGCAGGCCGTACAGGCGGACCTGTCGACCATCGAAGGAAACGACCAGCTGCTCGCCGCAATCGGCGAGCGGGTGATCGATGTCCTGGTCGCGAATGCGGGCCTCGGCCTCGGGCACGCATTCCTCGAACAGGACGTGGATGCATGGCGGCATGTCATCGACACCAACGTCACGGGCACCACCTATCTGCTGCAGAAGGTGCTGCAGCAGATGAAGGCGCGCGACGCGGGTCAGGTCCTGATCACCGGATCGATCGCGGGGCTGATGCCCGGGGCCTATCAGGCGGTGTACAACGGGACGAAGGCGTATCTCGACAGCTTCGCCTATGCGCTTCGCAACGAGATGAAGGACACCAACGTGTCGATCACCGTGCTGATGCCAGGGCCAACCGAGACCGAGTTCTTCCGGCGCGCCAACATGCTGGATACGCCGGTCGGAACCCAGGAAAAGGACGACGCCGGCATGGTCGCGCGGACCGGCTGGGACGCGATGAAGAAGGGGTCGGCGCATGTCGTTGCCGGCACCAAGAACAAGATCCAGGCGGCCGTGAGCCATGTCGTCCCGGATACCGTGCTTGCGCGGATGCACGAGAACCTTGCCAAGCCGAACGACGCCTGAACGACAGCCCCGACGCAGGATCGCTGCGTCGGGGCATTACTTGCGATTAAAAGAGCGTTTGTCCGTCAGCCGGCGAGGGGCGTCGGGATCGGCGCGGGTGCCGCCTCCACGGTCATCGTGCGCGGCTTCTCACCGAGTGCCGCCCGGACCATTGCGTCCCAGATGTCGGCGGCGTCGGCGCTGCCCCCAAGCGCATTGCCGGCCGTGACCATTTCCTGGCTGGCCTCGCGCAGCGACCGCAGGATCGCGGCGGCTCGGGGCAATTCCTCGGGCACCCGTTCATTGACCTCGATGCTGACGACTTCGTCAGGCTCTGCGTCACCATGACCATTCGGGCTCAGCGCGTGCGCGACCAGCACGCGGGCGATGCGTTCTATGGGCGAGGTGGCAGCGATGTGGGTCATGGGGGCTCTCCTTTTCCCGATCGAACGCGCTGGTCCGCTGCTGCGTTCCGGGGGGCGATGGTTGACAAGCCGGCGACGGCCAGTGCGTGGGGAGGAGGATGAAACCGCCGAACGCTGTTGCCGATCATCGCTTGCCGGTGAGGCCTGACCGGCCTTCGTTCGGGCGCATCACGTTCTTTGCGTCGGGCGATTTCGCCTGCAATCTCTATTGGCAGAGCCTCAGCTTCTACCTGCTGTTCTTCTACACGGATGCGCTGCGGCTTTCGCCGGCGGTGGCGGGCTTCGTGCTGCTGGCGGGCGCCGTGTGGGACGGGATCGCGGCGCTGATGGTCGGCATCCATGCCGAGCGCTCCGGCCGCGATTACCGCTGGTTCGTGACGGCAGGGGCGCTGCCAGTCGGGATCGGCTTCGTGCTGCTCTATGTGGCTCCGCCGCTGGAGGGCGCTGCGTTGATCGGCACGGTGCTGGCGATGCACCTGTTGTTCCGAACCCTCTATGCGTTCGTCAACATCCCCTATTCCGCCATGACGGCGCGGATCACGGGAGACAGCGGCCAGCGCACGCTGATCTCTGGCTTGCGCATGTTGTTCGGAACCGCTGCGGCGCTTGCGGTCGCACTCGGCACCGAGCGCATCGCGGCGCTGCATCCGGGCGGGATGGGGAGCACGCAGGGCTATTTCGCCGCCGCGCTGCTGTTCGGCGCTGTGGGTGCCCTGTTGCTCCTGATGGTGGGACGCAGCGCGCCGCCGGCACGGGGGCAGGCGGGCACCCCGGTCTCCCTTCTGGTCGCGATGCGTGTGCTCGCCCGAAACCGGGCGTTCGTGACCCTGAACCTCGCGATGGCAGGGGTCGGCATGGCCGCGACGGCGCTCACGCGATCGGTGCTCTACTATTTCAGCTATGTCGTGGGCGACAGCACCGGCGGACCTGCTGCGTTGGCGATGATGGGGTTCGCGGGCGCGGTGTTCGTCCCGATTTGGATGGCGATCGGCGCTCGCACGGGGACCCGCGCGCTGTGGTTCCTCTCCGCCGCGGTCGGGATCGCGGCCGTAGCAGCGTTTGCCGGTTTCGGCGGCAATGATGGGCCGACGGCGCAGATGTTCCTGGTGGTGATGCAGGCCGCGCTCGTCGGCTTCAACCTGGTGTTTTGGGCGATGCTGCCGGACACGGTGGAATATGGCGAGCACCGCGCCGGAGTGCGGGTGGAGGCGCTCGCGTTCGGCGTCTCCGCGCTGGTGCAGAAGCTCGCACTCGGCTTCGCATCTGCGCTGATGGGAATGGTCTATCAGCTGGTCGGGTATCAGCCCGATCTGCCCCAGACGCCGGAGGCGGTGACGGGGATCCAGTGGATCATGCTGGGGATGCCGGCGCTGTGCCTGGGGCTGTCTGCGCTGGTGATGCGCGCCAACCCGCTGCGGCGCGGGACCCATGCCGCGATCGTTGCCGATCTCGCCGCCCGGCCGGGCAGCAGGGAAGGGTAGCCGAGCTCCTGCCTGAACAGGAGCTCGGTCGTCTATCCCTAAGCCTTGGTCAGCGTGAAGCTGCCGGACACGCCCTCGGCCTCGGCCGACGGTGCTACCCACACACGGAACAGGCCCGGCTCTGCCATCGGACGATTGTCGAGGCCGAGAAACTGGAGGTCGGCACGCGTCAGCGTGAAGCGCACTTCTGCCGACTGCCCCGGCGCAAGCTTCACCTTGCGATAGCCCTTCAGCTCGCGGACCGGGCGGGTGAGGCTGGCGGTCTGGTCGTGGAGGTAGAGTTGGGCGACCTCCTCGGCAGCGCGCGTCCCGCGGTTGGTGATCGTCGCCCGCACGGTCAGCGTGCCGTCCCACGCAAGCGTGCCGCTCCCGAGGTCCAGTCCGGAATATTCGATCCTGCCATAGGTAAGCCCGTGCCCGAACGGGAAGCGAGCCGTGTTCGACGCTTCGCGATAGTGCGTCTTGTACGGCTGGAGCGGGCCGGGCGGATTGGGACGACCCGTGCGCTTGTGCGCATAGTAATAGGGGACCTGGCCCGGCACCTGCGGAAAGCTGACCGGCAGCCGTGCGGAAGGGCCCTCGCGCCCGAACAGGATGTCGGCAATGGCGGGGCCGCTCTCCGAGCCCAGGAACCAGGTCACCAGGATCGCAGGTGCAGCGAGCACGGCCCCTTCGAGCGCGAGCGCGCGGCCGTTCTTGAGCAGCACGACCATCGGCTTGCCGGTCTTGGCGACGGCCTCGGCGAGTGCCTGTTGCGCGGGCGGGATCACCACCAGGTTGCGCGACTGGGCTTCGCCGGACATGTCCTGGCTCTCGCCGATTGCGAGCACGACGATGTCGGCCGCATTCGCCGCGGCGACGGCAGCCGCGATGCCGCCGGGGAGGGGGGCGTCGATCCCGGAGCCGGCGGTGGCGGTGACGAGTGACGGATCGGCCATCGCCTGTTGCACGCCCGTCAGCAGGTCGACCGCCTCCGCATCCGAGCCATAGACGTTCCAGGGGCCGATCAGGTCGTGCTTCCCCTGCGCGAACGGGCCGATCAGCGCGATCCGCTTGCCCGAGCGGGGGAGCGGCAAAAGGTCGCCGTCGTTCTTCAGCAGCACGATCGAACGGCGCCCGGCTTCCCGCGCGACCGCGAGATTGGCCGGGGTGCGCACCCGCACCTTTTCCCGGCGCGGGTCGATGCGCCGGAAGGGATCGTCGAACAGGCCCAGCCGGACCTTGAGTGCGAGGACGCGGCGGACGGCCTCGTCCAGTCGCGCCATCGGCACTTCGCCGGCGGCGACCAGTGCCGGCAGATGCTGGATGTAGAAGCCGCTCTGCATGCTCATGTCGACACCGGCGAGGAAGGCAAGCTTGGTCGCCTCCCGCGCATCCGCGGCAAAGCCGTGATCGATCAGCTCCATGTCGCCGGTGTAGTCGGACACCACCAGGCCGTCGAAACCCCATTGCTTGCGCAGCACGTCGTCGAGCAGCCAGGGATTGGCGGTCGCGGGAACGCCCGAGAGTTCATTGAACGACGCCATCGTCGTGCCCGATCCGGCGGCGAACGCTGCCTGGAACGGGGGAAAATAGACTTCGCGAAGGGTGCGCTCGGACACGTCGACGGCGCCATAGTCGAGCCCGGCTTCGGCAGCGCCATAGGCCGCAAAGTGCTTGGCGCATGACATCAGGGAGTCATTGGCCCAGAGCGACTTGCCCTGGAAGCCGCGGACGCGGGCTGCTGCCATGTCGCAGTTCAGGCGAACGTCCTCGCCCGAACCCTCGACCCCGCGGCCCCAGCGGGCGTCACGGGCGACGTCGACCATCGGTGCGAAGGTCCAGTCGATCCCGGCGGCGGAAGCCTCGATGGCGGCGACCCGCGCCGCGCGCTCGACCAGTTCCGGCTCGAAGCTCGCGGCTTCGGCCAGCGGCACCGGGAAGACGGTGCGGAAGCCGTGGATGATGTCCGCGGCGAACAGCAGCGGGATCTTCAGGCGGGACTCGCGTACGGCGACGCGCTGCATCTGCCGCGCCATCTCCGCGCCGTTGCCGTTGAACACGCCGCCGAGCCGGCCCGCGCGGGTTTCGGCAAGCTGAGCGTCGAACGTCCCGTTCGAGGTTGCCGGGTTGAGCGCGTTGGCTGCGCCCCCGGCCCAGGCGGCCGCCATCAATGTCAACTGCCCCGCCTTTTCCTCGACGGTCATCCGCCCGATCAGCGCTTCGACCGAGGCGGGCAGGGCTGCGTTCTCTGCGTCCGCGGATCGCAGCAGCGCATGGGCCGGGCTCGCGTACCAGGCAGCGAGCGTGGCCGCGCCCATGACCATCGCGCGCCTGGAGATCTGCACGTCGTTCATTCAATTCCTCTCCATGTGCCGTGCGGTTGGGGCGGCTCGGCGTCGCCTTCTTGCCGGTCGTATCGAATTGCTGTAACCGGTTACATCTACGATGATCGGCGGCGCAACCGCAAGCCGCTGGCAAAAACGACCGGGCGCTCGTCCGGGTTGGAGAGGGTGTTCAAGGGGAATGGCGCAAGCCACCATACGAGACGTGGCGCGTGAGGCGGACGTATCCGTCGCCTCGGTCTCGCGCGTGCTCAACGGCCACAGCAACGTGCGCGCCGCGGTGCGCGAGCGGGTGCAGGCGGCTGCGGCCGCGCTGGGGTATGTCCCGCATGCCGGCGCCCGCAATCTCAGCCTCGCCAAGACCAACGCGATCGGCGTGATGTTGCCGGACCTGCACGGCGAGTTCTTCTCTGAAACGGCGCGCGGGATCGACAGCGAGGCGTCCGCCCGCGGGCTGCAGCTGCTGCTCTCCAACGCGCATGCCGACCCCGCGCGCGCGGTCGAGACGCTGCGCACCCTGCGCGGCCGGGTCGACGGCGTCATCATCATGGCCCCCGACCTCGACCCCGACCAGCTGTTCCAACATCTGCCCGCCAGCCTTCCTGCGGTGCTGATCAACTGTCGCGACAACCAGGAGGGGCGGGCCGAACTGCGGGTGGACAATGTCGCCGGTGCCGAGGCGATGACCGAGCATCTGATCGGGATCGGCCGACGCAACATCGTCCATCTCTCCGGGCCCGACGGTAATTCGGAGGCGGCGGCGCGTCTGGAGGGCTACCGCACCGCTATGGCGCGCCACGGCCTGACGCCGCGCGTGCTTCCGGGCGACTTCTTCGAAGAGGCAGGCACGGCCGCCGCCGAGACCTTGCTCCGGGAACTGGACGATCCGGACGGCGCCGATGCGCTGTTCGCCGCCAATGACATGATGGCGATCGGCGCAATGATGCGCTTTCGCCGCGCCGGGGTCGCCGTACCCGGGTGCATCGCTATCGCCGGCTTCGACGATGTGCCGCTCGCGCGGCTGATCTCGCCGGCCCTTACCACCATGCGCGTCGGCATCGCCGGAATCGGCGCGCGTGCGGTCGCCCGGCTCGCAGCCCTGATCGCGGGAGGGGTCGACCGGGCGGTCGAACCCCGCATTCCCGAACTGATCGTGCGCGAGTCCACCGGAGCGACCATCAACAAAGAACAACCGGCATGCAGGGAACAAGGGTGAACATCATGAGCAGGACCAAGGCTTTGCGCCTCGCACTGGCTGGCGCAACAATGCTCGCGGCAGGTGCGGTGGCGGTGACGCCGGCAGCAGCGCAGGTCGGGCAGGCGTCGTTGCGCGGCACCATCACGGCACCCGCCGACAACCCCGTCGTCGAGGTGACGGCCATCGACGTCGCGACCGGGCTGCGGCGCACCGTGCCGGCCGGACCCGATGGCAGCTATAATTTCGCGTCGCTGCGCGCCGGCACCTACCGGCTCGAGATCAAGCTGCAGAACGGCACGCGCAATTCGGACAACTTCACGCTGAACGTCGGCCAGACCGCCGGGCTGGACCTCGACCTGAGCGCCGACCAGGGCGCCCCGGCAGCACCGGCGCCGGACGCGGCCGAGGGGCAGCCGGATGCAGGCGCGGCGACGGACACCGCCGACACCAGCGGTGACGTGATCGTGACGGGCAGCCGCCTGCGCTCGCTCTCTGGCGGACAGGTGGGGATCAACATCACCACGCGCCTGATCGAGCAGCTGCCGCAGAACAACCGCAACTTCCTCGCGTTCGCCGATCTTGCCCCCGGTGTCCGGTTCATCGAAAGTGCGGACGGCTCCTCGCGCATTCAGGGCGGCGCGCAGGGCAGCAACTCGGTAAACGTCTTCATCGATGGCGTCAGCCAGAAGGACTATGTCCTGCGCGGTGGCCTGACCGGCCAGGATTCGTCGCCGGGCAACCCGTTCCCGCAGCTGGCGATCGGCGAGTATCAGGTGATCTCGTCCAACTATAAGGCGGAGTTCGACCAGGTCGGATCGGTCGCGATCACCGCGACGACCCGGTCGGGCACGAACGAGTTCCACGGCGAGGGCTTCTTCGACTTCACCAACCAGAGCCTGCGCGATCGGCGTCCGACGGAACTCTACCCGACCAAGATTCCGAAAGTGAAGACCAGCGACAAGCAGTTCGGCGGTGCCCTGGGGGGGCCAATCGTCAAGGACTTGGCGCACTTCTTCGTCGCCTACGAGGGCAAGCGGCGCGAGGTGCCGGTCGACATCCTGCCCGGCAATGGCGTCGCGGTCGACAGCCTTCCGGAACAATATCGCGATCAGTTCGGCACCTACAGCTCCAACTTCAAGCAGGACCTGTATTTCGGCAAGATCGATATCACGCCCACCGACAATGATCTGTTCGAGTTCACGGGCAAGTACCGGACCGAATCCGGCTATCAGATCAGCAACGGCATTGCGGCCTATTCGACCGCGACGTTGAACAAGGTCGAGGAAATCCGCGGAACTGCGCGCTGGCAGCATACTGCCGACAGCTGGATCAACGATCTCCGCGTCGGGTATGAGGATGTCAGCTGGTCTCCGCGCCCGGCGACAAGCGGCATCGGCCAGCAGTTCCGCACGACGCAGACGAACGCGGGCTCGATCAACTCCTTCGATCTCTTCCGGATCGGTGCAGGCCTGAACTTCCAGGACAAGGGCCAGACGGGCTGGACGGTTCAGAACGACTTCACCTGGACCGGGTTTGAAGGGCACACCATCAAGGCCGGCGTGAAGTCCAAATGGGTGAAGCTGAACACGGTCGAACAGAATTTGCTCAACCCGCTGTACAGCTATGACACGACGCTGGATGGCCCGGGCGGCTTCAACGACACCGTTCCCTATCGGCTTGAGTTCGGTGCGCTGGGGTCGCTGGGCGACGCGCGCATCCGTTCCAACAACTGGCAGTTGGGCCTGTACCTGCAGGACGACTGGGACGTGACGGACCGGCTGACGCTGAACCTGGGCGTGCGCTGGGATTACGAGCGGACGCCCGCGTTCCTCGATTACGTGACGCCGGAGGAGAACCTGACGGCAGTGTCGCCGGCCAATTATCCGAACCTGACCAAGGCCGACTATAACATCAACGACTATATCTCGACGGGCAAGAACCGGAAGGCGTTCAAGAACGCCTGGCAGCCGCGCCTGGGCTTTACCTATCGCTTCGACGATGCCGGCCGTTTCTCGGTCTTCGGCGGCTATGGACGGTCCTACGACCGCAACCAGTTCGATTTCCTGCAGCAGGAACTCAGCAACGGCCGCTTCCAGCGCCGCAGCTTCCTGTTCCAGGGTGCGGACACGCAGAACCCGTGCCTTGCGACAAATCCGGTCTGCATCGCCTGGGATCCGATCTACCTGACGGAGGCCGGACGCCAGCAGCTGACCGCGGACGGATCGCCGGGCGGACGGGAGTTCCGCTTCATCAAGAACGACCTGAAGGTCCCGTATTCGGATCAGTTCAGCCTGGGCCTGCGCGGCCGGTTCAACCCGCTCGAGCTCGAGGTCGGTTATACCCGCATCGTCAGCAAGGACGGCTTCGTCTATCTGCAGGGCAATCGTCGCCCGGACGGCTCGTTCTTCGGGCCATCGCCGACGACCGGCGCCCCGGACGGACCGGGCAATTTCTCGCCTGCCGGCTATGGTTCGATCATCATCGGCGATAATGGGCTCGAGACGAAGGCGGACTCGGCTTATGTGCGGGTGACGAAGCCCTATTCGGCGGAATCGCCGTGGAGCATCGACGCGACCTATACCTATACGGAAGCCGAGGATAACCGCCCCAACGGCGACCAGGCAGCCTATTTCCTGCTCGATTTCCCGCGGCCCTCCGACTACCCGTTCCTCCGTTCCTCGGTAGTGCCGCGGCATCGCTTCGTGATGGCGGGCAGTGTCGATCTGCCCATCGACATGTCGATTTCGGCAAAGTTCCAGATCGAGTCGCCAAGCTATCAGCGGGCGCTGGTGGATCGCGCCGACCCGTATGAGCGGGTGATCGTGGGATCCGAGACGGTGGGCAATGGCGACCGCTGGGGCCGTCGCCAGCTCGACCTGGCGGTCACGAAGTATGTGCCGTTGAACTTCCTGTACGATCAGGCACGGATCCGCTTCCGCCTCGACATCCTCAACGTGATGAACGACCGGAACTACGTCGACTTCAACAACGCGCCCGGTAGCCCCGACTATCGCCAGCGGTCGACCTACAGCATCGGCGGAAATCCGCCGCGGACCGTCAAGTTGTCGGCGGGCTTCTCCTTCTGATCTTCCCTTTCTGGCGGGCGGTGCTTCGGTACCGTCCGCCATTTTTTCATCAACTCAGGAAAGAGGTGCTTCCATGCTCGACCGGCGACATCTTCTTCTGGCCGGGGCGAGTGGTGCGGCAGGCCTGTTGGCGGGCTGCGCACCGACGGAACGCATCCTGACGGCAGCGCTGGGGCCGAGACCTGAGCCCTTGCCGGAAGACGGCGTAGTGCTTCCCCGGCTGATCGCCGAGATCCAGCAGCGCACCTTCCGCTATTTCTGGGAGACGACGAACCCGCGGACAGGCCTTGCGCCCGATCGCTGGCCGACGCCCTCGTTCGCTTCGATCGCGGCGGTGGGCTTTGCACTCACCACCTATCCGATCGGGGTTACTCACGGCTGGGTGACGCGCGCCGCAGCGCGCACGCGCACCTTGGCGACGCTGGAGTTCTTCGCGAACGCGCCCCAGGGGCCGGAGCCCACCGGGGTGAGCGGGTACAAGGGGTTCTTCTACCACTTCCTGGGCGTGACCAAGGGGCACCGCTTCGCCCGCGCCGAGCTGTCCACCGTCGATACCGCGCTGCTGCTGGGGGGGATATTGTTCGCCCAAAGCTGGTTCGATAGCGATCATCCGGAAGAGGTGCGGATCCGCGCGCTCGCAGACCAGATCTACGCCGCGGTGGACTGGACATGGATCACCCCACGGGCGCCGTTCCTGACGATGGGCTGGCACCCGGAGAGCGGCTTCATCCCGCACGACTGGGAAATCTACAACGAGGGCATGCTCCTCTACATCCTAGCGCTCGGTTCACCCACCTATGCGCTGCCGGAGGAAACCTGGGATGCCTGGGCCCAACAGTTCGATCCCAGCTGGACCGACCGCTTCGGCGGCGAGCCGTACCTGCATTTCGGGCCCATGTTCGGGCACCAGTACAGCCAGACCTGGATCGACTTTCGCGGCATCCGCGACAGCTACATGACCGCCAAGAACCTCGACTATTTCGAGAACAGCCGCCGCGCGACCTATGCGCAGCGGGCCTATGCCACCGACAATCCGATGGAATGGGCGGGGTATGGGCCGGAAGTCTGGGGGCTCACTGCCTGCGATGGGCCGGGTGACTTCAAGGTCCGCATCGACGGGCGGCAGCGGGAGTTCTTCAGCTATTCCGCGCGCGGTCCGGGCGACCGGGACGACGGCACCCTGGCGCCGACAGCAGCGCTCGGCTCGATCGCCTTTGCGCCCGAGATCGTGGTGCCAGCGGTGGAGGCGATCCATGCCCGGTATGGCGGCGCCATCTATGGGAAGTACGGCTTTCTCGACTCCTTCAACCCGACGATGACCGCGACCAACGTGGCGTTGAAGCATGGCAAGGTGGTGCCGGAGATCGGCTGGGTCGACGTCGATCATCTGGGCATCGACCAGGGGCCGATCGTCTGCATGATCGAAAACTGGCGGTCCGGCCTGATCTGGAAGACGATGCAGAAGAACCCGCACATCCGCCGCGGCCTGGAACGGGCGGGGTTCACAGGCGGCTGGCTGGCGTCGTCGCCTGGCGCCAGCGACGACGTGACCGCAGCGGCGGCGGACGCGACCTAGTTCTTGGTCGCGCCGACCTTGCTGTAGGGGACGAACTCGCTCAGGCCGACTGACCCGGAGGGGAAGCGAGTTGTCCGGCTGACGAGCTGGACGATATCGATGTTGCACAGCTGCGACGTGAAGGTCTTGGTCACCAGGACATCGTCATTGTCCAGGATTTCCGCTCCCGACGGCCGGTTCACATAGATCGTGCCGTTGTACATCCGATAGAGAATGGCAGTGCGGTCGATGATTTCGGTCGACCGGATGTCGCGCAGGTTGATGCACTTTACCGGCTGGCCCGCAGTGCGCCCCTCAAGTGCCTTGGCAAGCTTTGCTTCATACCGGCTGTTGTCGCGCGGAGCGGCCGTGGCGGTGCCGCCCGCGATCAATGCTGCGGCAAGAATGGCGAAACCGAAACGCATCGCATGAACCTTTCGTTGAGGGGGATGCATATGCCCCACCCGTGCTGAACGATCGATGAGCGAGATTGTCCCCCGGCGCCATCCGGGGTAGTTGAAACAAAATTACAGGCAGACGGCCAGCAGACGCCGCGCCTTGAGGAGAAGAGCCGATGCGTTTCATCGACCACGTCGTCGCGCGAGCCGACGACGCGCCAGGCGGCGGCCGCACCGGCCGCGTGTTTGATCCCAACAGCGGGCAGGTCCAGGCGGAAGTGCGCCTGGGCGGCCGCGCCGACCTCGACCGGGCGATCGCGGCGGCACAGGCCGCGCAGCCCGGCTGGGCCGCGACCAACCCCCAGCGCCGCGCCCGGGTGATGTTCCGCTTCAAGGAACTGGTCGAGGCAGAGATGGACAGCCTCGCGCGGCTGTTGTCTTCCGAACATGGCAAGGTGCTGGCGGACTCGCGCGGCGACATCCAGCGCGGCCTTGAAGTCGTGGAGTTCGCCTGCGGCATCCCGCATGTGCTGAAGGGCGAATACAGCCTGGGGGCGGGGCCGGGGATCGACGTCTTCTCGATGCGCCAGCCGATCGGGATCGGCGCCGGCATCACCCCGTTCAACTTCCCCGCGATGATCCCGATGTGGATGTTCGGCATCGCCATCGCCTGCGGCAACGCCTTCATCCTCAAGCCCAGTGAGCGCGATCCAAGCGTGCCGGTGCGCCTCGCCGAACTGATGCTGGAAGCCGGCGCGCCCGAGGGCATTCTGCAGGTCGTTCACGGCGACAAGGAGATGGTGGACGCGATCCTCGACGATCCCGCGATTGCCGGGGTGAGCTTCGTCGGGAGCTCCGACATCGCGCACTATGTTTACCGCCGCGGTACCGAGGCCGGGAAGCGCGTGCAGGCGATGGGTGGGGCCAAGAACCACGGCGTCGTCCTTCCCGATGCGGACCTGGACCAGGTGGTGGCGGACCTCGCCGGCGCGGCGTTCGGGTCGGCGGGCGAGCGCTGCATGGCGCTGCCCGTGGTGGTGCCGGTCGGCGAACGCACCGCCGATGCGCTGCGCGAGAAGCTGATCCCGGCGATCGAAGCATTGCGAGTGGGCGTGTCGACGGACGCGGAGGCGCATTACGGCCCCGTCGTCACGGCCGAGCACCGCGCGCGGATCGAGGGCTGGATCCAGCGCGGCGTGGACGAGGGCGCCGAGTTGGTCGTCGATGGCCGCGGCTTCACGCTGCAGGGGCATGAACAAGGCTTCTTCATCGGCCCGTCCCTGTTCGATCGGGTTACGCCCGACATGGCGAGCTATCGCGAAGAAATCTTTGGTCCGGTGCTCCAGATCGTCCGCGCGCCCGATTTCGAGACTGCGCTCAGGCTGCCGTCGGAGCATCAATATGGCAACGGCGTCGCGATCTTCACGCGAAACGGCCATGCCGCGCGGGAGTTTGCCGCGAGGGTGAACGTCGGCATGGTGGGCATCAACGTGCCGATCCCGGTGCCGGTCGCCTATCACAGCTTTGGCGGCTGGAAGCGCTCCGGCTTTGGCGATTCCAACCAGCACGGCATGGAAGGCGTCCGTTTCTGGACCAAGGTGAAGACGGTGACGCAACGCTGGCCCGACGGGTCGGCGCTTCCGACCGGGAGCGAGGATGGCGGCCCCAGCCGCGTGCAGGATGCTTTCGTCATCCCGACCATGGGGTGATCCGCCGCTCCAGCCGCTGGGCCGATGGGCCGGAACGACACAGAAGAGTTGTACCCTGAACATGACCAACCAGTTCGACCTGACCGAAGAGCAGCGCGAGATCCAGGAGCTCGCGCGCCGCTTCACCGCCGATCGCATCACCCCGCATGCCGGCGAGTGGGACGAGAAGCACATCTTTCCGCGCGACACGATCAAGGCGGCGGCGGATCTGGGTTTCGCCGCCATCTATGTGTCGGAGGAGCAGGGCGGCATCGGCCTGGGCCGGCTGGAGGCGGCGCTGATCATGGAGGCGATGGCCTATGGCTGCCCCTCCACCAGCGCATTCATCTCCATCCACAACATGGCGTCGTGGATGGTCGACCGCTTCGGGTCCGACGCGCTGAAGGCGAAGTACCTTCCGGACCTCGTCACCATGGAGCGGATGGCCAGCTATTGCCTGACCGAGCCCTCTTCGGGGTCCGACGCGGCGGCGTTGCGGACCCGCGCGGTGCGCGACGGCGACGACTATGTGCTGACGGGGACCAAGCAGTTCATTTCCGGCGCGGGCGAGAACGACATCTACCTCGTCATGGCCCGCACGGGTGAAGAGGGGCCGCGCGGCATCTCGTGCTTCGTGGTCGAGAAGGGCATGTCGGGCGTCTCCTTCGGCGCGCAGGAGCGCAAGCTCGGCTGGCGTTCGCAGCCGACGGCGCAGGTGAACCTCGACGGCGTGCGCGTGCCTGCCGAAAACCTCGTCGGGCGCGAGGGCGAAGGCTTTCGCTTTGCGATGATGGGGCTGGACGGCGGGCGGCTGAACATCGGCGCCTGTTCGCTGGGGGGCGCGCAGCGCTGTCTGGACGAGGCGATCCGCTATACTCGCGATCGCAAGCAGTTCGGCCGCGCCATCGCAGATTTCCAGAACACGCAGTTCACCCTGGCCGACATGGACACCGAACTGCAGGCCGCGCGCGCGCTGCTCTATACCGCGGCGGCCAAGGTGACGGCAGAGGCGCCGGACAAGACGCGCTTCGCCGCGATGGCCAAACGCTTCGCCACGGACACGGGATCGTCCGTGGTCGATCGCGCGCTGCAGCTTCATGGCGGCTACGGCTATCTGATGGACTATCCGATCGAGCGCTTCTGGCGCGACCTGCGCGTCCACTCGATCCTCGAAGGGACCAACCAGGTCATGCGCATGATCATTGGCCGGGAACTGGTGCGCGAATGACGGACGAAGTTCTGACCGCCGTCGAGGGAAAGGCCGGGCGCATCCGGCTCAACCGGCCCTGCGCGCTGCATGCTCTCAACCAGGTCATGTGCGCCACGATGCTGGAGGCGATCGAAGCCTGGCGCGGCGATCCCGCCGTGGAGATCGTGCTGATCGACCATGCCGAAGGTCGCGGCTTTTGCGCAGGCGGCGACGTCCGCCGAGCGGCCGAGAGCGGGAAGGGCGATGGTGTCGAAGCGCGGGCGTTTTTTGCGACCGAATACCGGCTCAACCACCGGCTCTTCACCTATGCCAAGCCCGTCGTCGCCTTCATGGACGGGGTCGTGATGGGTGGCGGCGTTGGCATCTCCCAGCCTGCGCGCTTCCGGGTGGCGACGGAGAACACCCTGTTCGCGATGCCGGAGACGGCGATCGGCCTGTTCCCAGATGTCGGCGGCGGCTGGTATCTGTCACGCCTGCCCGGCCGGATCGGCCGCTATCTGGCCCTGACCGGGGCCCGCATCGGTGGCGCGGAGTGCCACGCCCTTGGCCTTGCCACCCATTATATCCCGGCGGTGCGGCTGGAGACGGCGAAGGCCCAGTTGATCGAGGCGCCGCAGGAGGCGCAGTCGATCCTCGACGCGCTTGCGGAAGCGCCGCCGCCAGCACCGATCCTGGAGCATCGCGAGGCGATCGACCGATTGTTCGCATCGGACCGGCTCGAGGACATTCTGGCGGCGCTGGAGGCGGACGGCGGCGACTGGGCGACCGCGCAACTGGAGCTGCTGCGCACCCGATCGCCGATGTCGATGAAGGTCGCGCTCAAGCTGCTGCTGGAGGGTGCGACCATGCCGACCTTCGAGGATGAGATGCGCCAGGAATATGCCGTGGCGGCGCACATCGTGCAGCGGCCGGACTTTGCCGAGGGCGTGCGGGCAGTACTGATCGACAAGGATAATGCGCCCCGCTGGGACCCTGCGACCCCCGAGGGGGTAACCGACCACATGATCGACCGCATCTTCGCGCCGCTGGACGCGCAGAGCGAATGGAGCCCCCAGGGCTGAAGGAGACTGCATTGCCTGAATATGAGACCATCCTGGTGGAGCAGCGGGAAGCGGTGACGCTGATCACGCTCAACCGGCCCAAGGCGCTGAATGCGCTCAACGCACAGGTGCTCGCGGACCTGATCGCAGCGCTCGGCGCCTTCGACGCGGATGCCTCGCAAGGCTGCGCCGTGATTACCGGCAGCGAAAAGGCATTCGCGGCGGGTGCGGACATCAAGGAGATGGCCGAGATGGGTTTTGCCGACATGTACGGCACGAACCATTTCGCCGGGTATGAGCGCATCACCGCAACCCGCAAGCCGGTGATCGCGGCGGTCGCGGGCTATGCGCTGGGCGGCGGCTGTGAACTGGCGATGATGTGCGACTTCATCCTTGCCGCCGATACCGCCAAGTTCGGCCAGCCCGAGATCAAGCTGGGCGTCTCGCCGGGGATGGGCGGATCGCAGCGGCTGGTGCGCGCCGTCGGCAAGGCGAAGGCGATGGAGATGTGCCTGACCGGGCGGATGATGGATGCCGAGGAAGCGGAGCGCGCGGGCCTCGTCAGCCGCGTCGTACCTGCGGCGGATCTGGTCGAGGAGGCGGTGCGGACCGCCGCGACCATCGCCGGCATGGCGCCGCTGGCCGTAAAGGCGAACAAGGAGATGGTGAACGCCGCGTTCGAGACCGGCCTCGCCCAGGGCATCCAGTTCGAGCGCAGGCTGTTCCACGCGCTGTTTGCCACCGCCGACCAGAAGGAGGGCATGGCGGCATTCGTGGAGAAGCGGCCGGGCAACTGGACCGGTCGCTGAGGCAGGCGCGGAGAGGATAAGCATATGGCACGCATCGGCTTTATCGGCCTGGGCAATATGGGCGCCGGCATGGCCGCGAACCTGGCGAAGGCGGGGCACGACGTCCGCGCCTTCGACCTGTCACAAGAAGCGCTCGAGCGCGCGCGCAAGGCCGGTTGCCTGCCCGCGGACAGCGCACGCGCCGCTGCGGAAAGTGCGGAGGCGGTCGTGACGATGCTGCCGGCCGGGCATCACGTCAGCCAGATCTATGAGGAGGCGGTGTTCGGTGCCGCCGCCCCGGGGGCGATCCTGATCGACAGCTCCACCATCGATGTAGCGACCGCGCGGCGACTGGCAGAAGCTGCGACCGCGAAGGGTGTGCTTGCAGTCGACGCGCCGGTTTCGGGCGGCATCGCCGGTGCGGTGGCCGGAACGCTTACCTTCATGGTCGGGGGCAGCGAAGAGGCATTCGCAGCGGCACAGCCGTTGCTCCAGTCGATGGGCAAGGCGGTGATCCATGCCGGCGCAGCCGGAGCCGGGCAGGCGGCCAAGGCTTGCAACAACATGCTGCTGGGCGCGACCATGATCGCCACCTGCGAGGCGTTCGTGCTTGCAGAACGGCTCGGGCTCGATCCGCAGACCTTTTATGACATCAGTTCGGCAAGCTCGGGCCAAAGCTGGTCGATGACCACCTATTGCCCGGTGCCGGGCGTGGGGCCGGAAACGCCGGCGGACCACGACTATCAGGGCGGGTTCGCAGCGGCGCTGATGCTCAAGGATCTGCGCTTGGCTCTGGACGCTGCGGCCGGCGCGAACGCCGACACGCCCATGGGGGCGCGCGCGACGGAGCTCTATGGCAGGTTCGTCGAGGAGGGCGGAGCAACGACCGACTTCTCCGGTATCATCCGGATGCTCGCCAGGCAAGGCTGACGCTGCCGGTGCCAAGCGGTGCTTGGCACCGGCAGGGATTTTTCTGGCTTGGTTTTCGGGGCGCGGCTCGACAGGAGCCGGTCTCCCAACACGGTGGACCGATGCGCCCTCTTTTTGCTCCAATCCTTGCCGGCGCAAACCTGCCGGATCGGCTCTTCGCCTGCCTGGGCGGCGTCTTCGGGATCGCGATCACCAGCGCGATCAGCTTCTGGGCGTTGCGGGACGCGGGCGCGCTGCCGCTGTTAGTTGCGCCCATGGGGGCGGCCGCGGTTCTGGTGTTTGCGGTCCCGGCGAGCCCGCTCGCGCAGCCCTGGTCGGTCGTCGGGGGCAACATCGTCTCGGCGCTGGTGGGGGTGACGGCCGCCCGGTTCATCCCTGTCCCGCACCTCGCAGCAGGCATTGCGGTGGGTGGGGCGATCCTGGCGATGTCGCTGCTACGCTGCCTGCATCCGCCCGGGGGCGCGGCCGCGCTGACAGCGGTGCTGGGGGGACCCGCGGTCGCCTCGGCCGGCTATGGCTTCGCGCTCGTTCCAGTCGGGGTCAACGCCGTGCTGCTGATGCTGGCCGGCATCCTGTTTCACCGATTCTCCGGCCATTCCTACCCGCATCGGCCGGTAGCGGCTGTCCCGCTTCCGCCTGTGCCACCCGGGGCCGTCCCGCATCCCGACGATATCGACCGCGCGCTGGAGGATCTTGGCGAGACGTTCGACGTCACCAAGGAGGACCTGGACCTGCTGTTCCGCAGGGTCGAATTTCATGCGGACGCACGGCGGGCGCGGGAGAGCGCCTAGTCCTCGTTGTCGGGGAACACCCCGATTGTCGCACCGACATGTTCGACGCCCCGGGCCTCGGCGAGTTTCTCCTGCCGGTGCCGCTCGGCATAGCGGGCGCGATCCTCGTCGGTGCGCTGGTGGTAGCAGGCGGGGCAGCTCACCCCTTCCTCGTAAAGCGGCGATGCCTGGTCGGCGGTGCTCACCGGCATGCGGCACGCGTGGCAGAGTGCATGGCTGCCGGGCGCCAGGCCGTGCCCGACTGCGACACGCTGATCGAACACGAAGCACTCGCCATTCCAGCGGCTGTCCGTCTCCGGCACCGTCTCCAGATACTTCAGGATGCCGCCCTTAAGGTGGTAGACCTCGTCGATGCCTTCGGCACGCAGCAAGGCGGTCGCCTTTTCGCAGCGGATGCCGCCGGTGCAGAACATGGCTACCTTGGTCTTGCCCGCGAGCAATTCCTCACGGTGATCGCGGAACCAGCGGGGGAAATCGCGAAAGCTGTCGGTTTTCGGATCCACGGCGCCTTCGAACGTGCCGACCGCGACTTCATAGGCGTTGCGGGTGTCGATCAGCACCACCTCCGGATCGGCGATCAGATCATTCCATTGCTCGGGCGCGACATAGGCACCGACCTGGCCGACGGGATCGACCTGCGGTTCGCCCATCGTCACGATCTCCTGCTTCAGCCGCACCTTCATGCGGTGGAAGGGCATGGTCGCGGCGCGCGATTCCTTGTGCTCGAGTTCTGCGCAACCGGGGAGGGCGCGGATCGCGGAGAGGGCGCCATCGATCGCCGCGTCGGTACCGGCGATGGTGCCGTTGATCCCCTCACGCGCGAGCAGCAGCGTGCCCTTCACGCCCAGGCTGCAACAGGTCTCGGCAAGCGGCCCGCGCAGCGATGCCGGGTCCTCGAACGAGGTGAAACGGTAGAGGGCGACGACGCGGATCGGCAACGGATCGGACACGGCAGAGTTTTTCCGAAGATGGGGGGATGGCTGCCCCATAAAGGATCGTGCCGTCGCCCGCCAGCGGCGGCATGGCGCTTTTCGGGTGTTTCGCGAACGCGCAACTTTCGTTCAAGCGCAGCCGTGCTACACTCGGGAAAAATAGAACGGATGGAGAGGCGATTTTGACCCCGGACTTCGACTTCGCGCTCGGCGACATGGCTGAGGCGATCCGCGAGACGACGCGTCGTTTTGCCGCAGACCGCATCGCGCCGCTGGCGGCGAAAATCGATGCCGAGGACTGGTTCCCGCACAGCCTGTGGCCGGAGATGGGCGAGCTTGGCCTGCACGGCATCACCGTCGAGGAAGAGTTCGGCGGGCTGGGGCTCGGCTATCTCGAGCATGTCGTCGCGGTCGAGGAAGTCAGTCGCGCTTCTGCCTCCGTGGGGCTGAGCTATGGCGCGCATTCGAACCTGTGCGTCAACCAGATCCGCCGCTGGGGAAGTGCGGAGCAGAAGGCGAAGTATCTCCCGAAGCTGATTTCCGGCGAGCACGTCGGCAGCCTGGCGATGTCGGAGGCGGGCGCCGGTTCGGACGTGGTGTCGATGAAGCTGCGTGCAGAGGCGGTCGATGGCGGGTTCCGGCTGAACGGCACCAAGTTCTGGATCACCAACGCCGCCTATGCCGACACGCTCGTCGTCTATGCGAAGACGGGTGAGGGCAGTCGCGGGATCACGGCATTCCTGATCGAAAAGGACATGGCCGGCTTCGCCATCGGGCAGAAGATCGACAAGATGGGCATGCGGGGCAGCCCGACTGCCGAACTGGTCTTCAACGACTGTTTCGTACCGGCGGAGAATGTGATGGGGCCGCTCAACGGCGGCGTCGGCGTACTGATGTCGGGCCTCGATTACGAGCGTGCGGTGCTGGCGGGTATCCAGCTGGGGATCATGCAGGCCTGCCTGGACGTGGTGATCCCGTTCGTGCGGGAGCGGCGCCAGTTCGGACGGCCGATCGGCGAGTTCCAGCTGATGCAGGCCAAGATCGCCGACATGTATGTCGCGCTCAATTCGGCACGCGCCTATGTCTATGCGGTGGCGCGCAGCTGCGACGCGGGACGGACCACCCGCTTCGATGCCGCAGGAGCGATCCTGCTGGCGAGCGAGAATGCGGTGAAGGTCGCGCTGGAGGCGATCCAGGCGCTGGGTGGCGCGGGCTATACCAAGGATTGGCCGGTCGAACGCTTCCTGCGGGATGCCAAGCTGCTCGACATCGGGGCGGGCACGAACGAGATCCGGCGGATGCTGATCGGCCGCGAACTGGTGGGCGCCAACGAGCGGCCGGTGCAATGAGCGCACCGGTGCTCGACACCCGCGTGATCGCCGACAGCGACGCGTTCAAGGCCAACGAAGCCCATAACCGCGCCCTCGCCGAGCGGCTTCGCGCCGACGTGGCGGTGGCCGCAGCCGGAGGTGGCGAGCGCGCCCGCGAGCGGCATACGGCGCGTGGCAAGCTGTTGCCGCGCGAACGGGTCGAGCGGCTGCTCGATCCAGGTTCGCCGTTCCTCGAGATCGGTCAGCTCGCCGCCAACGACATGTACGATGGTGAGGTCCCGGGTGCGGGGCTGATCGTGGGCATCGGCCGCGTCTCGGGCCGCCAGGTGATGATCGTCTGCAACGACGCTACGGTGAAGGGGGGCACTTATTATCCGTTGACCGTCAAGAAGCACCTGCGCGCCCAGGAGATCGCCGAGGCGAACCGGTTGCCGTGCATCTACCTGGTCGACAGCGGCGGCGCGAACCTGCCCCACCAGGCGGAGGTGTTTCCCGACCGCGACCACTTTGGCCGCATTTTCTTCAATCAGGCGAACATGTCGGCACTGGGCATCCCGCAGATCGCGTGCGTGATGGGCAGTTGCACCGCCGGTGGCGCCTATGTCCCCGCGATGTCGGACGAGAGCGTGATCGTCCGGAACCAGGGGACGATCTTCCTCGCGGGCCCGCCGCTGGTGAAGGCAGCAACCGGCGAGGAAATCAGCGCGGAGGAACTGGGCGGTGCCGACACCCACGGCCGCACCTCCGGCGTGGTCGATCACGTCGCCGAAAATGACGAGCACGCCCTGACGATCGTCCGCGACATTGTTTCGACGCTGCCGCCCCCGTCGGAGGCGAGCGTCAACCGGCAACCGCCGCGCCCGCCCAAATATGATGCGCACGAACTCTACGGGGTCGTGCCGCAGGACGTGCGCGCGCCCTATGACGTGCATGAGGTGATCGCCCGGCTGGTGGACGGCAGCGAATTCCACGCGTTCAAGCCGCTCTATGGAAGCAGTCTCGTCTGCGGATTCGCACATATCTGGGGCATGCCGGTCGCGATCCTTGCCAACAACGGCGTGCTCTTCAGCGAGAGCGCCGTGAAGGGCGCGCACTTCATCGAACTTGCCTGCCAGCGCCGCATCCCGCTGCTGTTCCTCCAGAACATCTCAGGCTTCATGGTCGGCGGGAAGTACGAGGCCGAAGGGATCGCGAAGCATGGCGCAAAGCTGGTCACGGCCGTCGCGACCGCTTCCGTGCCAAAGCTTACCGTCCTGATCGGCGGCAGCTTCGGGGCAGGGAACTACGGCATGTGCGGGCGCGCCTATTCGCCCCGGTTCCTGTTCAGCTGGCCCAATGCCCGGATCAGCGTGATGGGTGGCGAACAGGCCGCGAGCGTGCTTGCAACGGTCCACCGCGATGCCGCCAATTGGTCGCCCGAGGAGGCGGAGCGCTTCAAGGCGCCGATCCGGCAGAAGTACGAGGATGAAGGCAACCCGCGGCACGCCACCGCGCGGCTGTGGGACGACGGCATCATCGATCCCGCGCAGACGCGCGACGTGCTTGGCCTCGCGCTCGCCGCGAGCCTCAACGCCCCCATTCCCGAGCGCGCGTCGTTCGGCGTGTTCCGGATGTGATGCCGATGATCCGCTCCCTCCTGATCGCCAATCGCGGCGAGATCGCCTGCCGCATCATCCGCACCGCGCGCGAAATGGGTATCCGAACCGTGGCGGTCTATTCGGACGCGGACGCCGGGGCGCTGCATGTGCGCCAGGCCAATGAGGCGGTGCATATCGGGCCGTCACCCGCGCGCGACAGCTATCTCGTCGGCGAGAAGATCATTGCCGCGGCCAAGGCGACCGGAGCGGATGCAATCCACCCCGGCTATGGCTTCCTCTCCGAAAACGCCGACTTTGCCGAGGCGGTGGCGGCTGCCGGCCTGATCTGGGTAGGCGCGACCCCGCAGTCGATCCGCGCGATGGGCCTGAAGGATGCCGCCAAGAAGCTGATGGCGAAAGCGGGCGTGCCCGTGACGCCCGGCTATCTAGGCGAAGACCAGTCGCCTGAGCGGCTGCAGGCCGAGGCAGACGCGATCGGATATCCCGTGCTCATCAAGGCGGTGGCCGGCGGCGGTGGGAAGGGGATGCGACGGGTCGACGCATCCGCCGACTTCCTAGACGCGCTCGCCTCTTGCAAGCGGGAGGCAGCTGCGAGCTTTGGCGACGATCGCGTGCTGATCGAGAAATACATCCTCTCGCCGCGCCATATCGAAGTGCAGGTGTTCGGCGACACCCACGGGAATGTCGTCCACCTGTTCGAGCGCGACTGCTCGCTCCAAAGGCGCCACCAGAAGGTTATCGAGGAAGCGCCGGCGCCCGGCATGGACGAGGATACGCGAGCGGCGATCTGCGCCGCCGCCGTCCGCGCCGCGCAAGCCGTTGACTATGTCGGCGCGGGTACGATCGAGTTCATCGCCGATGCGAGCGAGGGCCTGCGCGCCGATCGCATCTGGTTCATGGAAATGAACACGCGGCTTCAGGTCGAACATCCGGTGACTGAGGAGATCACCGGCGTCGACCTCGTTGAATGGCAACTCCGCGTCGCGTCGGGCGAACCGCTGCCAAAGCGACAGGACGAACTGTCGATCAACGGCCATGCCATCGAGGCGCGGCTCTATGCCGAAGACCCGGCGCGCGGCTTCCTGCCCTCGACGGGGCGGCTGGAGCGCTTCCGGCTGGCCGAGGGCATCCGCCCGACCCGCTATCGCGCCGAGCGCGGTGGGGCGACCCAGTCGCTGGAGCATGAGGGCGCGATCCGCATTGAGACTGGGGTCGCGGAGGGATCCACGATCAGCCCCTTCTACGATCCGATGATCGCCAAGGTGATCTGCCATGCGCCCATCCGGCGACAGGCTGCACTCGGCCTTTCACGGGCGATCTGGGACAGCCAGGTCTGGCCGGTCCGGACGAACGCGACCTTCCTCGGTACGGCGCTCGTCCACCCGGACTTCATTCATGGGCGCATCGATACCGGCTTCATCGAGCGGCATCAGGAGGACCTTGTCTATCCGGTGGAGGCACCGGGCTGGCTGCTCTCGCAGGCCGCACACGCGCAAGTCGCAGCGCCAGTCGCTGGACCGATGGGCTTCAGGCTCAACGCTCCGCCAGTAACCGAGGTGCGCCTGAGCGATGGTGATCAGGCCTATGTCGCCGATCTGGCAGTGCGCCTTTCCTATCACCAGCAACATCATGCCCTGGTCGAGACCGACGCAGAGGCGAGTTGGGTGACGCTGCAGGGCCAAAGCTGGCGCCTGGTGCCGGCGAGGTTCGACGGGGCGGCCGCCGGTGTCACTGCCGACGGTGCGATCCTGTCGCCGATGCCCGGGCGGGTGCTGTCGGTCGAGGTCGCGGCGGGCGATGCCGTGACCAAGGGCCAGAAGCTCCTGACGCTGGAGGCGATGAAGATGGAGCATACGCTGACTGCGCCGTTTGCCGGCACCGTCGCCGAACTCAACGCGACGGCCGGCGCGCAGGTGCAGGTCGAGGCGCTGCTCGCGCGGATCGAACGGGGAGAAGGGTGATGGCGGGCCGCTTCTTCGACGAATGGCAGGTGGGCGACCGGATCGAGCACGAGATCAGGCGGACGGTGACCGAGACCGACAATCTTCTCTTCTCGACGATGACGCACAATCCGCAGCCGCTGCACCTGGATGCGGAGGCGGCGAAGGCGTCGGAGTACGGCCGCATCCTCGTCAACGGCACCTTCACCTTCGCGCTGATGGTGGGACTGTCGGTCGGCGAAACCACGCTCGGCAGCCTTGTCGCCAATCTGGGCTATGACGAGCTCGTCATGCCCGCGCCGGTCTTCATCGGCGACACGCTGCGCGCAACGAGCGAGGTGGTTTCGCTCCGTCCGTCCAGGTCACGACCCGGGCAGGGGATCGTCACCTGGCGGCACGAGATGCTGAACCAGCGCGATGAAGTGGTTTGTCGGTGCCTCCGCTCGGCACTGTTGAAGTCGCGCGCGGCATGAGGTCGCTGCTCTTCGTTCCTGGGGATCGGCCCGAGCGCTTCGCCAAGGCGCTCGCCTCGGGAGCCGATGCGCTGATCGTCGACCTTGAGGATTCGGTCGCGCCCGAAGCGAAGGCGCGTGCGAGAGAGGCAATCGCGGCATTCCTGACCGAGAAGCATGCGGCGGACATCTTCGTTCGCGTCAATCCGCTCGGCAGTGAATGGATCGAGGCGGATGCGGCGGTTGCCGCCAGTGCCGACGGCGTCGTCCTGCCGAAGGCCGAGGGTGCCGCGAGCGTCGAGGCGCTGATCGCCTTGATAGGTGACGCCATACCGATCCTGCCGATCGCCACCGAGACGCCACGCGCGGTGTTCGCGCTCGGCGGCTATGGCGCGGTGGCGGATCGGCTTGCGGGCCTGACCTGGGGCGCAGAAGATCTGCCGGCGGCCATCGGCGCCGCCACCTCGCGGGAGCCGGATGGCGGCTATACGCCACCTTATGAGATGGTGCGGGCACTCGCCTTGTTCGGCGCGCATGCCGCAGGCATCCCCGCGATCGACACCGTCTATCCGAACCTGTCCGACCCGGAGGGGCTGGCGCGATACGCCGGGCGGGCGGCGCGCGACGGCTTCACCGCCATGCTCGCGCTGCATCCCGCACAAGTGCCTGTGATCAACGCCGCCTTCACGCCGACGCCCGAGCAAGTCGCGCGTGCACAGGCCGTGGTCGCGGCGTTCGCGGTCGCCCCCGGCGCAGGCGTTGTCCGCCATGAGGGGCAGATGCTCGACGCCCCGCATCTCAAGCAAGCGCAGCGGGTGCTGGCGCGCGCCGGCGTTTGACGCCCCCGGGAGCTATTCGTCCGGGACCAGGGGCACGCCGAGCGACGTGAGCGCATCCCAATAGGCCGGATAGGTCTTTGCCACGCATCCCGGATCAAGGATGCGGATCCCGCCGATCTTGAGGCCGGCGAGCGCGAACGCCATGGCGATGCGGTGATCGGCGTAGGTCTCGATCGCGGTGGGCAGGGTCTGTCCGGCGAGGCCCGGGTCTCCGTGGACGAGCAAGTCGTCGCCCTGTTCTTCGGCAAGGCCGCTGCGGATCCGGTTGAGTTCGGTCGAGAGCGCGCGGATGCGATCGCATTCCTTGACCCGCAGGTTCGCGATGCCGGTGAAGCGAACCGGTTGGCTGTTGAAGGCGGCGAGGACGGCAAGCGTCGGTACGGCGTCCTGCATCTGTGACCCGTCGATCCGTTCGTGCATGTGCGGGAACGCTGCGATCAACGCCTGCGCCTTTGCGTCGGGCTGGCTGAACCGCTCAGGCGAGAGGCCGATGTCGATCTGTCCGCCGGTCAGGACCTCAGCCGCCCAGAGATAGGTTGCCGCGGAGGCGTCGGGTTCGACCATCGCATCGGTGGCATGATAGCCGGTCGGCGAGACCTGCCAGCCCGTGTCGCCGATCGGTGTGACCCGCCCGCCGAAAGTCGTCATCGCGGCGAGCGTCAGGTCGATATAGCCGCGCGCACCGATGCCCCCGCCTGCGAGCGCAATTTCGACCGGCCCGTCGGCGCAGGCTGCCGCAATCAGCAGTGCCGAGACATATTGGCTGGAGAGGCCGGCATCGACGACGACACGTCCGCCCGGCAGACCCTCGCCGCGCACCTGCACGGGTGGGCAGCCGCTCGGCGCTTCGGCCGAAACGCCCATGCGGTTGAGGGCGTCGACCAGCGGCGCGATCGGGCGCTTGCGCATATGGGCATCGCCATCGAGGACCGTCGTTCCGCGGATCGTCGCGGCTGCGGCCGTCAGGAAGCGCATCGCTGTCCCCGCATTGCCGAGGAAGAGGGGGGAGGGGGAAGGCTGCAGAGCCCCGGAAGCAGAGACGATGAAGCTGGTGGCGTCCGGTTCCTCTACCGTGACGCCGAGCTGGCGGAGCGCTGCCGCCATATGGATGGTGTCGTCGCTCTTGAGGGCACCCGTCAGTCGGCTGGTCCCGCGCGCAAGCGCCGCGATCAACAGCATGCGGTTGGTGATCGACTTTGAGCCCGGCAACACGACCCGGCCAGTCAGCGCCCGCCCGGGTGGAACGATCGTCAGTGCGGAAATCGGCTGGGTCATGGTTCGCCTCCTCATACGCGCGGTGAGGGCTGATCACGCGAGACGGCCCGATAGGCAAGGGGAGAGGGGCGCAGGCCACGCCGCGTACGCTGTTGATTCGGGGCGCCCTGACCGCACATGCGCCACGCACCGACCAAATTCCGGCGCTGTCTCAGCGACTTGGCGCGTTCCGAGCAAGTTTTTTGAAAAAGGGGTTTGACGGTTCGGAAAGCCGCACATATATGCCCTCTCACCGCAGCGACGGGCCGCTTGGAGCGCCGCTGAGGTCACCAAAAACCTGGTGCTGAGCACCTCTCCAAAAGAGGGGTTCGCTGAAGCGCCGGCGTTTTGTTCTTTGACATTGTGATTTTGATGAAGGGACATGTGGGCGGCGGCTCCGGGTTCTGGCGTTCAAGGCGTCGGGTACTCGGTTAAAGCCAAGCCAGTTCATATGTCCTATTACA
>NZ_JASNVZ010000030.1:0-43583 GCF_049311085.1 Sphingomonas sp. 3-13AW
CCGCCCGCCCGCGCCCGTCCGGAACAGCCGAGCGTCCAGGCCCTGATGGACGCGCTGGCGGGCCCGGTTCTCGTCACCGCTGGCACCCGAGTGGCCCGCGCCAATGCGGCGGCACGCAGCCTGCTTGGCGAGCATATCGTCGGGCAGGACGTGCGGATCGCCATCCGCCATCCCGCCGCAGCAGAACGGCTGGTCGGAGACTCCGGCGATGACACCGGCAGCACGACCCATCTGGTCGGGATCGGCGGTCGCGATCAGCGCTGGGAAATGCGCGTCCGGCCCATCGGCGACGGCCGCCGGCTGGTACAGCTGGTCGACGAGACCCAGATCCACGCGGCCGAGCGGATGCGCGTCGACTTCGTCGCCAACGCCAGCCACGAACTGCGCACGCCGCTCGCCTCCCTCCGCGGCTTCGCCGAGACCCTGCGCGAGGAAGCCGGCGAGGACCCGCAGCTGCGCGACCGCTTCCTGGGGATCATGCTGGCCGAGACGCGCCGGATGCAGCGGCTAATCGACGAGCTGATTTCGCTGTCCCGGATCGAGGCGGGCAAGTTCCGCGCCCCGGACGCGACGGTGGCGCTCGACGCGCTGGTGCGCGAAGTGCGCGGGGCGCTTGTCGACCTGCACGGCGGGCGCGGTGCCGATCTGGTGCTCGAGGTGGCGGAGGTGCCGCCGGTGATGGGCGACCGCGCACAGCTGTCACAGGTAATTCACAATCTGGTCGGCAACGCCATGGCCTATGGCCGCCCCGGCACGCCCGTGCGGGTCGAGCTGGAAGCCGTGGGCGAGATGGTGCGGCTGCAGATCATCGACCAGGGCGAAGGCATTGCACCCCAGCACCTCCCCCGTCTGACCGAACGCTTCTATCGCGTCGATGCGGGACGGAGCCGTTCGATCGGGGGCACGGGCCTGGGGCTTTCGATCGTGCGTCACATTGTCGAACGCCATCGCGGGCGCCTCGATATTACGAGCACGGTGGGGGTCGGGACCACGGTCACGGTGCTGTTGCCGACGGCGAACGGTGACGCAGTGTCATAAAAGCGTAATGTTCGTGCGGAAGGGCGGGATCAACAGGCGGCCGAGTCCCTCGGCTGCCGTGGAGATGACGACGATGATCCGCCGTATCGCGATTGCCACCGCTGCGCTGCTCGCGCTGGCGGCGTGCGATCGTAACGTTTCGCGCGACCAGATACGGGTGGTCGGCTCTTCGACGGTGTTCCCCTTCACCACCGCGGTTGCCGAGGCGATGATCAACGCCAACCCGTCGCTGCGCGCGCCGGTGATCGAATCGACCGGTACCGGTGCGGGCGTGAAGCTATTCTGCGCCGGCGTCGGCCCGCAGCATCCCGACATCCTCAACGCGTCCCGCCAGATCAAGAAGTCCGAGATGGACGGGTGCATCGCCAATGGCGTGAAGGATGTGATGGAGGTGCAGGTCGGCGTCGACGGGGTCGTCCTGGCGGAAGCGAACAACGGCCCCAAGCTCAAGCTCAACGACCACGACATCTATCTCGCGCTGTCGGCCAATCCGCTCGGCAAGCCCCAGAAGGCGCGCTTCTGGAGCGATGTGAACCCGGCGCTCCCGCACCTGCCGATCCAGGTCTATGGCCCGCCCTCCACCAGCGGCACGCGCGACGCGCTGGTCGAGCTGATCATGGTTCCTGCCTGCGAGGCAGCCGTGCCGGAGGCGAAGGCGCTGAAGGAAACCGACAAGGACCGCTACGAAGACATGTGCACGCGCATCCGCGATGACGCCGCCTATGTCGACAAGGGCGAGAACGACAATCTGATCGTGCAGAACCTCTCCACCAACCCCAATGCGATCGGCGTGTTCGGCTTCAGCTATCTGGAGGAGAACCTCAACCGGTTGCGCGGCGTGCCGCTGGACGGGGTGCCGCCGACCTACCAGACCATTTCCGACGGGAGCTACCCGGGGGCGCGCCCGCTCTTCATCTATGTGAAGAAGGCGCACCTGCGCGCGGTGCCGGGCATGGCCGATTTCCTGACCCGCTATGCGGACTCCTGGAACCCGGACGGGCCGCTCACGCGCCGCGGCATGATCGCCGCCCCGGAAGGCGTCCGTTCCGCCTCGCATGCGATCATCGCTGAGGGCACCCCCGTCGACCCCGCAACCCTGCATTGATCCGGTCATGAGCAGCTTTGCCCTTTTCTTCCTGCTCGCCGGACTGGCGCTGATCGGGTGGATCGCCGCCCGCGCCCGTGCCGGCAGCTTCACCCAAGGCGGTTCGGCGCGCGTCCACTCGCTGCCGAGCCAGCACGGCTGGTACATGGCGATGTGGGTCGCGATCCCCGCGCTGTTGTTCCTCGCGGTGTGGTCCGCGGTTGCGCCGCAGCTCGCCAAGGAGGCGGTGCTGGCGAGCCCGGCCGCCGCCACCCTCCCCGCCGACGGGTTTGAGCGCGCGGCAGTGCTGGCGGAGGCTCGGGCGCTCGCCAACGGCACCGCCTATGGCGCGTTCAACCCCGCTTCCGAGCCCCTGGCGCCGGTGTTTGCGGCTGCCGAGGCGCGCTATCGCTGGATCGGGACGGCGGTTGCGCTGCTGCTCGCCTTTGCGGGCGCAGCCTATGCCTTTACCCGCATCCGGCCCGATTTCCGGGCACGGACGCGCGTCGAGCGCGCAGTCATGCTGCTGCTGCTGGCCGCGTCCCTGATCGCAATCCTGACGACGCTCGGCATCTTCCTCTCGCTGCTGTTCGAGAGTGCGCGCTTCTTCTCGATCGTGCCGATCACCGACTTCCTGTTCGGAACCCGCTGGAGCCCGCAGGTGATCCGCGCGAGCGATCCGGGCGAGACATTGGGCGCCGTGCCGCTGTTCTGGGGCACCTTCTTTATCGGTGCGGTGATCGCGATGCTGGTCGCGATCCCGTTCGGCCTGATGAGCGCGATCTACCTCACCCAATATGCGCACCCGACGACGCGGCGCTGGATGAAGCCGATCCTGGAGATCCTCGCGGGCATTCCGACCGTGGTCTATGGCTATTTCGCAGCCCTTACCGTCGGCCCCGCCATCCGCGACCTCGCCGTCATGCTAGGGATGCCCTATGCCAGCTCCGAAAGTGCGCTTTCGGCCGGGCTGGTGATGGGCGTGATGATCATCCCCTTCGTCTCGTCGATGGCCGACGACTCGATCGCCGCGGTGCCCCGCTCGATGCGCGACGGCAGCCTGGCGATGGGGGCGACGACGTCCGAAACCATCCGCCGCGTCCTTCTGCCGGCCGCGCTTCCGGGCGTGGTCGCGGGCGTGCTGCTCGCCGTCAGCCGGGCGATCGGCGAGACCATGATCGTGGTCATGGCCGCCTCCGGCGCCGCCACCATCACGCTCAACCCGTTCGAGAGCACCACCACCGTCACCAAGCAGATCGTCGACCTGCTGACCGGCGAGGCGGAGTTCGACAGCCCCAAGACGCTTGCCGCCTTTGCCCTTGGGCTGACGCTGTTCGTCGTCACCCTGCTCCTCAACATCGTCGCCCTGCGCGTCGTGAAGCGCTATCGGGAAGTCTATGAATAGCCCCCTCGTCGCGGGCGTCCCCGCCGCCGGGCACGAGCCGGCAGAGCGTCGCCCCACCGATTGGAAGACCCATTCGATGCAGCGGCGCATCCGCCGCCGCTATGCGGCCGAACGGCGGTTCCGCATCGTCGGCATGGCTGCGGTGCTGATGTCGGCAGGCTTCCTCGCCTTCCTGCTGATCTCGATGCTGTCCTCGGGAATCGGAGGGTTCCAGCGGGTCGAGGTCGCGTTGCCGATCGACTTCCCGGCCGCCGGGCTTGAGGTAACGCCGGCGCAGCTCAACAGCGCCGGTGCTGATCTCGCGCTTTCGGGTGCGGGGCTGGAGGGCGTGACCAACGTCGCGGCGGTCGAGGCGTTTGGCGAGGACCTGCCGGTGATTGCCGACAGCGCTTGGCTGACCGTGCGCAACGCGATCAAGGCCGACCCCACCCTTCTCACGCGCAAGGCGACGATTTTCGTGCCCGCCGCGCCCGGCATCGAGGAAGCGTACAAGGGCGATGGCACCCCTGCCGCCGAGCAGATGGTCGAGCGGCTGAAAGCGGCGCACGCGATCCGCAAGGACTTCAACTGGACGTTCCTGACCGGCGCGGACTCGACCGATCCGACGGCCGTCGGCATCTGGGGGGCGCTCAAGGGCTCGCTGCTCACCATGGCGGTGACGCTGCTCATCGCGTTCCCCGTGGGCGTGCTGTCCGCGCTCTATCTTGAGGAATATGCGCCCAAGAACCGCTGGACCGACCTGATCGAGGTTTCGATCAACAACCTGGCGGCAGTGCCCTCGATCATCTTCGGACTGCTCGGCCTGGCGCTCTTCCTGGGCACCTTCAACTTGCCCCGCTCGGCGCCGCTTGTCGGCGGCCTGACGCTGGCGCTGATGATCATGCCAGTGATCGTGATCGCCGGGCGCAACGCGATCAAGGCGGTGCCGCCGTCCATCCGTGATGCGGCCCTGGGTATCGGTGCGAGCCCGGTGCAGGTGGTGTTCCACCATGTGCTGCCGCTGGCGCTTCCGGGCATTCTCACGGGCACGATCATCGGCATGGCGCGCGCGCTGGGCGAGACGGCACCGCTGCTGATGATCGGCATGCGTGCCTTCATCGTGCAGGCGCCCGACGGCCTGGAAGATCCCGCGACCGTGCTGCCCGTGCAGATCTTCCTCTGGTCCGACCAGGTCAGCCGCGGCTTCATCGAGAAGACGTCTGCCGCCATCCTGGTGCTGCTCGCGTTCCTCCTCGCGATGAACGCCTTTGCCATCTACCTCCGCAACCGATTCGAGACCCGCTGGTGACCGATAGCTCCCTTTCCGACACCGTCGCGCCCAAGATGTCGGCCCGCGACGTCAACGTCTTCTATGGCGACAAACAGGCGATCAAGGACGTGTCGATCGACGTCGACATGGAGAATGTCACCGCGTTCATCGGCCCGTCGGGCTGCGGCAAGTCGACCTTCCTGCGCACGCTCAACCGGATGAACGACACGGTCGCCAATGCGCGCGTGACCGGCGACATCCGGCTGGACGGCGAGGACATCTATGACAAGTCTATGGACGTGGTGCAGCTGCGCGCCCGTGTCGGCATGGTGTTCCAGAAGCCGAACCCCTTCCCCAAGTCGATCTTCGAGAACGTGGCCTATGGGCCCCGCATCCACGGCCTGGCCTCCAGCCGCGCCGACCTGGAGAGCATCGTCGAGCGCTCGCTCCGCCGCGCCGGCCTGTGGGAAGAGGTCAAGGACCGCCTGACCGACAGCGGCACCGCGCTTTCGGGCGGCCAGCAGCAGCGCCTCTGCATCGCGCGCGCGATTGCGGTCGACCCTGAAGTGATCCTGATGGACGAGCCCTGCTCGGCACTCGATCCGATTGCGACCGCCAAGATCGAGGAGCTGATCCACGCGCTGCGCGGCCGCTATGCGATCGTGATCGTGACCCACAACATGCAGCAGGCGGCCCGCGTGTCGCAGCGCACGGCGTTTTTCCACCTGGGCACCCTGGTCGAATATGGCGACACGTCCGAGATTTTCACCAATCCCCGCCAGGAGCGGACCAAGGATTACATCACCGGCCGCTATGGCTGAGGAGAGCGACATGCCCACGGGCCAGGAACATACGATCAAGGCGTTCGACGAAGAGATCGGCCACCTGCGTGCGCTGATCTTGCAGATGGGCGGGCTTGCCGAACACGGCATCTCCGACGCGATGCTGGCACTGCAGCGCAACGACCCGAACCTGGCGAAGGAAGTGCGCAAGGCCGACGAGAAGATCGACGCGATCCAGGCCGAGGTCGAGCGCCTGGCCGTGCGGGTGATCGCGTTGCGGGCGCCGATGGCGGACGACCTGCGCGAGGTCGTCGCCGCGCTCAAGATCGCGGCCGTGGTCGAGCGCATCGGCGACTATGCCAAGAACATCGCCAAGCGCGTGCCGATGATCCACCATGGTGACGACCGGATCGAGGCGGTGTCGTTGCTGCCGGCGATGGCGCAGATGGCAAGCGACATGGTGCACGAGGTGCTCAACGCATTTTCGGCACGCGATGCGGAAGCTGCCGTCAGGGTGTGCGCGCGCGACCGGGCGCTCGATGACTTCTACGACAGCATCTTCCGCACGCTGGTGACCTTCATGGTCGAGAACCCACGCACGATCGGCCAGGTCGCGCACTTGCTGTTCGTCGCCAAGAACCTGGAACGGATCGGCGACCACGCCACCAACGTGGCCGAGATGGTCTATTTCGCCGCAACAGGCCGCTACCTGGTCGATCGGGAAACCGCCGACACCTCTAACGACTGAGGAATCGCGCAATGGCAAACCCAAGCATGTTGCTCGTGGAGGATGACGCGGCGCTCGCGGAGTTGCTCGCCTACCACTTCCGCCGCGAGGACTTCGACGTGCGACATACGCCGGACGGCGAAGAGGCATTGCTGCTGGCGCGGGAAGCGGCGCCCGACCTGGTGCTGCTCGACTGGATGGTCGAGGGGCTTTCGGGGATCGAAGTCTGCCGACGCCTGCGACGGGCGCCTGAAACCGCGAACGTGCCGATCATCATGCTCACCGCGCGGGGCGAAGAAGAAGACCGGGTTCGCGGCCTCGAGACCGGCGCGGACGACTATGTGACCAAGCCCTTTTCCCCGCGCGAACTGGTCGCGCGGGTCAAGGCGGTGCTGCGACGGGTGCGCCCGGCCCTTGCCGGCGAGACGCTCAGCTACGCCGACATCGAGATGGACACCGTGGGCCACAAGGTCCGCCGCGCCGGTGCGCTCGTGCCGCTGGGGCCGACCGAATTCCGCCTCCTCAAGCACTTCCTCCAGCACCCCGGCTGGGTGTTTTCGCGCGAACGACTGCTGGATGCGGTGTGGGGGCGCGACACCGACATCGAGACGCGCACCGTCGACGTTCACATCCGCCGCCTTCGCAAGGCGATCAACGGGGACAACCTTCCGGACATCATCCGAACGGTGCGATCGGCCGGATACTCCCTCGATTTAGGGATTTAATACGAGGGGCGGAAATAAACGCAATGTCGTGCGTTGAGCGTCGGCAGCTAAATAACCGTAGGAGACGACACATGAAGCTCCTTGTTCTTGCCGCCGCCCTAACTTTCAGCAGCGCTGCCTACGCGCAGACAAACACCGGTCAGCAGCCTCCGGCCGAGGAGGTGATCGTGGTGGACGAAACGGTTGTTCCGGCGCCCCCGCCTCCCGGACCCACGCGCGTCGTCTTCGGCCCGCCGATCAACGATCCGCCGATGCCGACCCCGAAGACCTATCCGGTCTGCACCCGGACCTTGCAGGACGAGTGCCGTAACCCCGGCGCGAAGTAAGTCACGGTTGCCGACTGTTTTCCCTGCGCGCCCTCCTTCGGGAGGGCGCGTGTTACTGGACGAGTCCCTGGTCCAGCAGCAGGCAAAGCAGCCTATTCCTCGACAAGCTTCATGAAGCGACGCTCTACCGGTGCCAGCACCGGGCCGAGTTCGTGCCCGCGCTTGAGCACTGCGCCCACTTCATTGACGAGCGCCCACATGCCCTGACGATTGCGCAGGCCCGGGCGTTTCTCGATCCGGAACTCCGGCCGCTCCGTCGCGCGCCGGAAGGCCGAGAACACGGCTGCCTCCTTGCCGAGGTCGATCGCATAGTCACGCCAGTGGCCGGCCGCGACCATCCGTCCATAAAGATCGAGGATGCGCGTGAGCTCCGCACGCTCGAAGCCGATCTGGCTCGGGTGCCCTGCCGCGGCGGGGAAAGGTGTGACGATTCCCATCAGGCGCGGTTGCGATGCTCTTCTGCTTCGGCGACCGCCGCATCGAACCTACGGCGCAAGGCGTCCAGTTCTGCGCGCAGGGCTTCGATCTTCTGCGCCTGCGGATCCTGCATGTCCCGGCAGGGCGTTCCGTAGGGGACGAAGTCGCGTTGATAGGCCGTGGAATCGACGACCGTCGGCCGCGCCGGGATGCCGACCATCACGGCACCCTCCGGCACATCGCGCGTCACCACCGCATTGGCGCCAACGCGGGCGCGGGCGCCGACCTGGATCGGGCCCAGTACCTGCGCACCGGAACCGATGATCACGCCATTCCCGATGGTCGGGTGGCGCTTGCCAGCGATGCCGTTGTCGGGGCTCGTGCCGCCCAGCGTCACATTCTGATAGATGGTGACGTCGTCACCGATCTCCGCAGTCTCACCGATCACGGTAAAGCCGTGGTCGATAAAAAAATTGCGACCGATCTTCGCGCCGGGATGGATGTCGATCGAAGTCAGGAACCGCGCCAGATGATTCACCGCGCGGGCAAGGAAGAACCGGCGCGCCTGGAACAGCCTGTGAGCGATCCGGTGAAAGCCCACCGCCCATACGCCAGGGTACAGCAGGATCTCGGCGCGCGACCGCGGAGCCGGATCCCGTGCCTTGATCGAATCCAGATACGCACCGAGCCGGCCGAGCATTCCAGTACCTTCCCCTTGTCGGCACACATTTAGGATCCCTGCTGTAGAATTTCCAGCAATCGTCGCGGATTGGCGTGAAGAGAGGGCGAGCCCGTCCCAGCCTGAGTCGCTCAGTCACTGGCGCGTGATCGACGCAGTCGATAAGAAGCGGGTGATGAGCACCACCTATCTCCCGACGCTGAAGCAGCTGCAGTATCTGGTCGCGCTGCGGGATGCCGGCCATTTTGGGCGCGCTGCGGAGGCCTCCTTCGTCACCCAATCCACCCTGTCGGCAGGTATCCGTGAGTTGGAAACGCTGATCGGCGTGACGTTGGTCGAGCGGACCCGGCGGGTGGTGCGCTTCACACCGCTCGGCGATGCGATCGTCGACAAGGCCCGCACCGTCATCCGCGAGGCGGAGGAACTCGCGGACATGGCACGTGCGGCCGGTCGGCCGCTGTCGGGAGAAATGCGGATGAGCGTCATCCCGACGATCGCGCCGTTCATGCTGCCCCGCATCCTGCCGCGGCTGCGCGAGGATTATCCCGACCTGAAGCTCTTCCTGCGCGAGGAGCCGAGCCAGGCCGCGTGCGAAGCGCTCCATCATGGGCGCTCCGACTGCGTGCTGCTAGCGCTTCCGTATGCGTGCGGCGACGTGGAGGTCGCCCCTTTGTTCGACGACCCGCTCTATTTGGCGGTGCCGGAGGGTGAGGCGCGTCCGGGCTCGGGCCCGATGGTCGCGGATGACATCGACGCGGCGCGACTGCTGCTGCTGGAGGATGGGCATTGCCTGAAGGACCACGCGCTGCGCGCCTGTCCGCATCCGGAACTTCGCGGCCGCGCGACGATGCTGGGCACCTCGCTCCACACCATTGTCCAGATGGTCGACAACGGCCTGGGACACACCATGCTGCCCGAAATGGCCGTAAAAGCGGGGATCCTCGACCATACCCATGTGATCGCCCGACGGATCGATGCCCCGCGCGCGTCGCGGGAAATCGCGCTGGTCTGGCGCCGCGCCTCGCCCCGCGAGCGCGACTTCCGATTGCTGGCAAGCATGCTCTCCGCCGCGCATTGACCACGACTCGTCCCGGCGGAGTGGACAGCATGTGCCGCAGGAAGCCGAATGGCGCCGTGAGCGTTCATGAACGCACATCGCAACTTCTGGAGGAGAAATTGATGTTCCGTCTTCCGATCGTATCCGCACTGGCCATCGTTGCCGCTACTGCGGCACCGGCGCTGGCGCAGACGACGACCGCGACGCCCGCACCCCAGGCCGCTCCGGCCGCGACCGTCGGCACCGCTACCGCCCAGCCGAACACTGCTGCGGGCGGCACCGACGCAGCAGCGGCCAAGCCGATCCTCGAGACTCTCACAGCCACCCCGACGCTCTCGACGCTGGCGAGCGCGGTGAAGACGGCGGGCGTGGACACCGCGCTGGCCGGCCCCGGCCCCTTCACCGTCTTTGCGCCCGACAATGATGCGTTCGGGCGGCTGGCGCCGGGCACCATGGACACGCTGCTGAAGCCGGAGAACAAGCCGACCCTCGGCAAGATCCTCAACTACCATGTCGTGTCGGGCAAGCTCGATGCCGAGACGCTCAAGAAGCAGATCGAAAGCGCCGGCGGCACGCTGACGCTGACCACCGTCGCGGGCCAGCCGCTCGCAGCCGCTCTGGAGAATGGTGCGATCACGCTGACCGACGCGAACGGCACCAAGGCCTATGTGACCACCTACGACGTCGCCCAGTCGAACGGTGTGTCCCACGTCATCAACGGCGTGCTGGTGCCCAAGCTGGGCTGAGCCGCTTCGGGGGAGGCTGCGCCCTCCCCCGCCCTAACGCCAGCGGTCGGCGGCGCCGGTATCCCCATGCCGTGCATCGACCCAGCGCGCGCCCTCGGTCCGGCGCTCGCGCTTCCAGAAGGGCGCGTCGGTCTTGAGCCGATCGATCAGGAACGTGCAGGCCTCAAGTGCTGCATGGCGGTGCGGGGCCGCCGTCACCACCAGCACGATGCGCTCGCCCGGCGACATGGGGCCGATGCGATGGATCACCGTCACTGCCTGCAGCTGCCAGCGAGCGACTGCTTCCTCGGCCAGGGTCTGAAGCACCGCGTCGGTCATGCCGGGGTAATGTTCGAGCGACAGCTCGCGGACCCCGTCGTCCTCCCGGACGAAGCCGGAAAATGTTGCGACGGCTCCCGCACCGCCGCTCTCGACCGCAGCGAGGGTCGCCGCCAGGTCAATCGGCTCGGCCTGGATGATCGCGCGGATCATCCGCCCGTCACCGGCGGGAAGATCGCGATCTCGCGCGCGCCGGCAATCGGGGCGTCGAGGGGCACGAAGCGCTGGTCGATCGCGGCGCGCAACCGCTGGCGGTCGGCAAACGCCTCCGCATGGGCAGCGCTACCCGCCGAAAGCCAATCCACCAGCTCGCCGACCGTGGCGACCGTCTCCGGCGGCGCCACCGATTCCTCGCCGGTGCCGACTGCCTCGCGCACCCAGGCGAAGTAGAGCATGGCGATGGCCATCAGCTGTCCATGTGCTTCAGGCCGACGCGGAGATAATCCCAGCCGGTCACTAGCGTCAGCAGCGCCGCACTCCAGAGGCAGGCCAGGCCCACCGTGCGCACCCACACCATCTCGGGAACCGCGCCTGCCAGGATCAACGCGCCGAAGGCGACCAGCTGCAGCGCAGTCTTCCACTTGGCGAGCTGCGACACCGGCAGCGACACCTGAAGTCCGGCCAGGAACTCCCTAAGGCCCGACACGGCGATCTCCCGCAGCAGGATCACCAGTGCCGCGATCAGGTGGATGCCGGTGATGAGCGCGGTATCGTGGCGAGTGCCCACCAGCATCAGGATCACCGCGGCGATCATGATCTTGTCCGCGATGGGATCGAGGAAGACCCCCAGCTTCGACACCGTCCCGTTCGATCGCGCGAGATAGCCGTCGAAATAGTCGGTGATGCCCATCAGGCAGTAGAGCGCGAAGGCGATCGCGTAGCCCGCATGCCATTGCGGCCACCACAAAAAGGCGACCAGCAGGGGCACCGCGAAGATCCGCGAGAGCGTGAGGATATTGGGAAGCGTCAGCACGCACCGGGGTCTAGCACCGGCCCCTTGGCCGCGAGAAGCGTTAATCGCGCATTGAAGCGCCTTGCCCCCCTGCGCTATGCCCGCCCGCATCAAACCGGCGCGACGCAACGACATAAGGTACTGACAACACGATGCTGAATGCGCTCGGGCTGCTAAGGAAGCGCCGCTTCCTACCCTTGTTCGTCACGCAATTCCTGGGTGCCTTCAACGACAACCTGTTCAAGCAGGCGGTCGTGCTGTTCGCCACCTACCAGATTTTCGCGGACGCGCAGGCGGAGCAGAATTTCAACGCGCTGGCGACCGGACTCGGCATCCTGCCGTTCTTCGTGCTCTCCGCGCTTTCGGGGCAGCTCGCCGACACCAGCGACAAGGCCAGAATTATCCGCATCGTCAAGACGGCGGAGATCGGCATCATGATCCTGGGCGCGATCGGCGTGTTCCTGGCGCGCGCCGGGTGGATCAACGTGGGCCTGTCGTTGATGCTGGGCGCGGTGCTGCTGCTCGGCGTCCACTCGACCTTCTTCGGGCCCATCAAATACGCGATCCTGCCGCAGCATCTGAAGGACGACGAGGTGCTGGGCGGCACCGGGCTGGTCGAGGCCGGCACCTATCTTTCGATCCTGCTGGGGACGGTCATCGCCGGCTGGATCTCGGTCGAGGCCTCTGCGCTGCTCGTGATCGTGGTCGCGGTGATCGGGTGGACCACCGGGCGCATGGTGCCGGTGGCGCCGCGCTTGGGCAGCAAGCTGAAGCTGAACTTCAACCCGTTCACCTCGTCCTGGCGGCTCGTCGCGGCGACGATGCACATCCGCCGGCTGTTCCTCGCCATCCTTGCGATCAGCTTTTTCTGGACGATCGGATCGGTGATGATCGTGATCTTCCCGCCGCTCGTGAAGAACGTGCTCACCGCCAACGAGCGCGTGGCGAGCCTCACCATCGCGATCTTCTCGGTCGGGGTCGCGATCGGCTCCGTCGTCATCAACGCGCTGTTGCGCGGCAAGGTCTCGGCCAAATATGCGCCGGCCTCGGTGCTCGCGATGGGCGTCGCGGTGGTCGCACTTTCGCTGGAAGCGCGGGGCTGGGTCCAGGCGCCGGCGGGGACGCTCTATGGCTTCTACGACTTCCTGACGCTGCCGCGCGCGGTCGGTCTACTCGCCACGATGCTAGCGATCTCGATCACCGGCGGCATGTTCGTGGTGCCGCTCTACGCGTTCCTGACCACCACGGTGACGAAGGACCAGACCGCGCGCACCGTGGCCGCGAACAACATCGTCAACGCCGGATCGATGACGATCGGCGCGATCGTGGTGAGCGTCGTCAGCGCAGCGGGCGTGACACCCGAGGACATGCTGCTGGTCGTTGCCGCGATGTGCCTCGCCTCAGCCTGGCTGGCCTGGAAGCTCCATCGCGCCTGCGACTGACGCCCGTCCTTTCAGGGGTGCGGCGGCGGTCTGATTATAGCAGGAAGGTGTAGAAGCAGACGAAGAAGGCGGTGAAGCTCACCACGAAGAGCTTCAGGTCTTCTTCACCGTTCGCTTCGGCAGACGCCTGGCGCGTCTGGGTGAGCGCACGACGGAACGGGTGCGACGGGCCGGAAACGGGCGCGGAAGCGCGAGGTTCTCGTTGATGCATATGGACAGGTTAACGACCTGTTTACGAATTGCACCAAGGTGATCCTATCGCTCGCGTCCCGATGTGAAACGACCCGCCCCGGGAGGACCGGAGCGGGTCGCGGAGCTTCGGTTTCGGCCCATCAGGCGCGGGCGCGGAGCGGCTCCTCAACGGTCGTCGTGTTCATCTCCACCCCCAGTTCCTCGGCGAACCAGGCGCTGGTGCGGGCAAGCCCATCCTCCAGCGGCACCTTCGGCTGCCAGCCCAACACGGCCTTTGCACGGCTGATATCCGGGCGGCGGCGGCGCGGATCGTCCTGCGGCAACGGCGCATAGGTCACCTGACCCTCGACGCCTGTCGCGAGCAGCACCTTCTCCAGCAGTTCGTTAACGGTGAACTCGATCGGATTGCCCAGGTTGACGGGCTCCATCGGGTTGATGTCGCTTTCCATCAGCCGCATCAAGGCGTCGACCATGTCCGACACATAGCAGAAGCTGCGGGTCTGGCTGCCGTCGCCGTACACCGTGATGTCGCGGCCCGAGAGCGCCTGGCAGATCAGGTTGGAAACGACCCGGCCATCGTCGGGGTGCATCTGCGGGCCATAGGTGTTGAAGATGCGGGCGACGCGGACGTCGGCGCGGTTCATGCGGGCATAGTCGAAGGTCAGGGCCTCGGCAGCCCGCTTGCCCTCGTCATAGCAGGCGCGCGGTCCGGTGCAGTTCACCCATCCGCGATAGCTCTCCGACTGCGGGTGCACCTCCGGATCGCCATAAACCTCGCTGGTGGAGGTCAGCAGGAAGCGCGCACCGGTCTTCTCCGCAAGCCGCAGCAAGTGGTTCGTCCCGACAACGTTCGTCAGCATCGTGTGCTCGGGATCGGCCTGATACTGCGGCGGCGACGCCGCGCAGGCGAGATTGTAGATCCGGCTGATGCCGTCCGCGCGTTCCAGGACCGCCTCTGGCAGCGGGTTCACGATGTCTCCCTCCACAAAGGTGAAGTTCGGCAGGGCCTCCAAAAGTCTCAGGTTCGACGGACGCGCAGTCTGCAGATTGTCGAGGCATAGTACCTCATATCCCCGCTCCACCAGCGAGCGGCACAGGTGCGAGCCGATAAAGCCCGCCCCGCCAGCGACTAGCGCCAACCCAACGTCGTCCTGCGCCATGTTCGGTTCCTCGTCCCTTGTTTTCGTTTTTCTATGCTGCGCCGGCCAAGACGCCCCTCGGTGCCGACCGTGCCATTGCGTCGCTCAGGTGCTGCTCCAGCTCTGCTGCACGGTGTGCGGCGGTGTGGGCGCCCAGCACGCGAGCGCGCGCAGCCTCCCCCATCGACGCGGCATCTGCGCCTTCCAGCGCCGCGATCACCGCATCCCCGTCGCCAGCAAGCAGGATCTCCCGGTCGGCCACGAACAGGTCGTCAATCCCGTCCCATCGATCGGACACAATCGGGGTCCCGCAGGCGCCCGCCTCGAACAGGCGCACCGAGGGCGACCATCCGGCCGCAATCATGTCCGCGCGCGTCACGTTGAGGGTAAAGCGGGAGGCCGAGTAAAAGTCGGCGTGCTCGGACGGCCGCAGGTGGTCGATGCGCTCGACGTTTGCCGGCCAGTCGATCGTGTCCGGATATTGCGGGCCCGCGACGACGAAGCGGCGGTGCGGCAGGGCCCGTGCGGGCTCGATCAGCAGCCGCTCAAGCGTCGGCTGGCGATCGTCACTGTAGGTGCCGAGGTAGGAAAGGTCCCACCGCTTCCCGGTACCCGTCGGCGCATAGAGCGCCGGGTCGACGGAGCAGTAGAGGGCACGTGCGGCTGGCGAGCCATAGTCGCGCTCGATCCGATCGAGCGTGGGGCCGCCGGTGAACGACAGATAGAGGTCGTAGCCGGGGATGACTTCTGGCGAGAGATATTCGAAGTCGCCGCGCGCAAGCTTTGCCAGCGTTACCGGCGTGTCGATGTCGTAAAAGGCGGTGACGCCCCCGGCCACGTCCTGCACATAGCGCGCCACCGCCACGCCCTCCGGCACATAGGACCCGACGATCACCGCATCCGCGGTCGCAATCTCGTTCCGCCACGCGTCCAGGGCGCCCAGGTCCGCATAGAACTCCAGCCGGCAGTAATCGGGATCGACGTGGTCGCGGTGCGATGCGTACCAGGGCACGTCGCGTTCCAGGAACAGGATCTCGTGGCCCCGGCTTGCATAGGCCTTCAACAGCGCCCGGAAGGTGGTCGCATGGCCGTTTCCCCACGAGGAGGACAGCGAAAGGCCGAGGACGACGAGCTTCATGCGAGCTCTCGCTGCTGCTCGGCATGGGCGCGGAACAGCTGGTCCACCTGCGCACCGCGCAACGTGTAGCTATGTTCGGCAAGCACGCGCCGGCGCGCCGCCTGGCCGATCGCCTGCGCGCGCTCGGGCGTGAGGGCCGCCAGATGATCCGCCACGTCCTGCCCGTCGCGCGCCACCAGCACTTCTTCGTTCGGGATCAGGAACTGCTCGATCCCTTCCCACGCGTCGGTGATCAGGCAGGCGGCAGCGCCCGCCGCTTCGAACACGCGGGTTGCGGGCGAGAAGCCGACATTGGCCATGCTGTCGCGGGCGACGTTCAGCACCGCCCGCGGCGTGCAGTTGAAGGCGTTGTGCTCGGCCGTATAGACATGGCCGCGGTGGCGGACATTGCCAGGCATGTCCTTTGTTTCCCAGCCGTTTCCTCCAATCAGGAACTGCTGCCGGGGCAGCAGCGCCGCTGCCCTCAGGAAGAACTCCTCCACCCGCGCCTCCCGGTCGGGCAGACGGTTGCCAAGAAAGGCGAGATCGCACGCAAAGCGGGGATCGGGCTCGACCGGGAAGTGCGTCGTCGGGTCGAGCGCATTGTAGATCGGGACGCACTCGGCCGCGCCAAAGCCCTTGTAGGCATCGATCACCGGCGGGCCGCCGCCATAGGTGAGCACCATGTCGAGGTCGGGCAGCGCGCGGCGGACCGGGTGATCCTCGTCCGCGCGCATTTCGTCCAGGGTTGCGGCAGCGTCGACGTCCCAGAAGGTCTTGAGCGCGCCGGGCCGGGCCTGGGCGATGATGCCCTCCAGCAGTTCGCGGTCGAACACGCCGACGCCATTGGCCTTGACCACGATGTCCGCGTCGGCGGCCTCGGCGAGAACGCCGCGCATCGCTTCTTCCGTCGCCGGGTAGACGACCGAGCGCGCCCAATCGGGTGCGTCGATGTCGCGGTGCTTTTGGCGATCGAAGGCGTCCGGCTCGTAGAAGGTGATCTGATAGCCGCGCTGCGCGAGGTCGCGCAGGATGCCGCGGTAATAGGTCGCAGCGCCGTTCCAGTAGGACGACACCAGGCTGGATCCGTAAAAGGCGATCTTCACGCCACATTCCTCTCGAATTGCGGGGCGCCAAGGCTCGCGACGACGGCGAGCAGCTCATCGACGCGGTGGGCGCAGGTGTGGCGGGCGCGGATCGTCTCCAGCCCGGCGGCGACAAGTGCCGCCCGCAGGTCCGGATCGTCGCGCAGCGCCGTCAGGTGGCGTGCCATCTCCTCCCCGTCACGGGCGACGAGATAGTCGGTGCCGGGACGGAACAGCCCCTCGGCATCCTCCCACGGGGCCGATACTAGGGGCAGGCCGCAGGCGAGCGCCTCGAACACGCGGATCGTGGGAATTCCAGGCAGGATCGTCGCATAGTAGCGCCGCGGCACGTGCACGGTGGCGAGGTGCCGGGCGAAGATTTCCGGCGCCTTCGCGTTCGGAGCCCAGCCACGATAGCGCGCACCGTGCGCAGCGAGCATCGCCCGGGCCTCATCCGGGTAGCGCACGCCGTAGATGTCGAGCGGCAGGACCGCAGCATTTGCCGGGCGGAAGAGAAAATCCTCCAGCTCCTGCGTGCGTTCGCCGTCGCCCCAGTTGCCGATCCACACCAGTCCTTCGCGGGCGCCTTCCTCCGCAGGTGGGTGGAAGTGGCGGGTGTCCGCCGCCTCATGCCAGGTCCAGACGCGCCCTTCCCAGCCCCAGCGGCGATACACTTCCGACAGCGTCTCCCCGAAGGCGAGCACGCCGTCATAGCCCGAAAGGTCGAAGGCGCGGATCGCGTCGGGATCGCTGACGGCGCGATGGTGGGTATCGTGAAACAGCAGGGTGAAGCGCCCGCCCCGCCTGCGCAGGTCGCCGATCGCCGCCACAAGCGCTGGATCATTCCATTCGTGCACGATCACCAACTCGGCATCGTCGATCAGTTCGGCGGGATCGGTGCCGGGCGCGAAGCTTTCACAAGACAGGTCGGGATAGGCAGCGCGGTAGGGCTCCAGCCCCGCCTCTCCACCATCGGCGAGCAGGTTCGCGAGGCTCCAGTTGCCCGCCGGCTCATAGGTGCGGACGTCGTGGCCGCGCGCGATCAGCTCCCGAAGCACGCCGCGCAGGAAGTGCGCGTTGCCGTGGTTCCAGCAGGAAAGCAGCGAGTGGGTGAAATAGGCGATCTTCATGCCGCAGCACTCCGCTCGGGGGTTGCCACGGGCGCAAGCAGGCTTGCGTAGAGCGCCGCCATGTCGCGCGCGACGGCGGCTGGGGTGTAGCGTTCCGCCCGCTGCTGTGCCGCGGCGCCCATCACCGCCCGGGCGGCGGGATCGGCACGCAGCGCCTCGATCGCGGCAACGAAGCCGTCCTCATCCTCTGGCGCCACAAAGGTCGCGGCGCCGTCCCACAGCTCGCGGAACGTTGGCAGGTCGGTGAGAACCAATGGACAACCGGCAGCGGCCGCTTCGAGCACGGCGAGACCGAATGGCTCGAACCGCGCGGCGGAGACGAAGATCGGGCGCCTGGCGAGCCAGCCGGCGAGTTCCGCCTCACCGAGCAGCCCAAGCGGATGGAGATGGTCGACGGGCACCTGCTCGCCGTGCGGCCCTACCAACGCGCCCGCTGCATGGAAGGGCACGGAGAGGCGGGCCGCGACGCGGTCCAGCAGTCGTGTCTGCTTGACCTGATCCCACAGCCGGCCGGCGGTGAACACGGCGTCGGATTCCTCTCCCGCGTCGATCGTGAGTGGACGGCGTCCGTTGTGGACGGGAATCGGCAGGTCGGTCAGCCCGTAGGTGGTCTGGATGACCGCCGCGAACGCCGCCGTCGGTGCAACGACGCGGCTGGCGGCCCGGAAGCCCTGTTCGGTGAGCGTACGCTGCCACCGGAAGTCGGGAGGCAAGTTCGTGCCGTTCGCCGCGTCCCACCAGGTTGCCAGGCAGCCGTGCGCCACTGCTACCACCGGCACGTCGAACGCACCGTTCGCGGCCAGGGTGGGCATGTTGCAATGTACGAGGTCGAAGCCACGCTCGCGGACCAATGCGCACAGCGCCTTGCCCGCCTCCCGCACCGGCACCGGGCCGTCACACAGCCAGTCGAGCGGCAGCCCCGTCTCGATGAGCGGGATGCCCGCTTCGTCGAGCGCTGCCCGCTGGGCTGCCGATGGCTCGGGCCCGAGCACCGCTACCGTCGGTTCGAACCCGAGCGCCGGGAGCGCACAGGCGAGATCGGTAGCATATTGCCACACCCCACCCACCGCATCGGCGGTGATCAGGACCCGCGTTGCCATCAAACTGCGCCCGCGGAAGCGTCCGCGGGAACCCCGATCGGCGCATTGATCCCGCGCGCCTCGGCAAGCCAGCGTGCCAGTCGAGCCACCCCGTCCTGCCAGTCGACGCGCCGGCCGAGACCCAGGGCTTCCTGTGCCTTGCGCGTGTCGGCGACGAAATAGCGCTGGTCGCCCGCGCGCCAGCCTGAAAAGCTCAGGTCGACCTCTCTGCCGAGGACGTCGCCGATATAGGCCAGCAGCTGGCGCAGGCTGACCGCGTTGCCGGGACCGCCGCCCAGGTTGAACGCCTGGCCCGCAACCGCATCGATGTTGCGCCACGCCGCGACATAGGCGTCGACCGCATCGGATACGTCCAGGATGTCGCGAACCTGGCAGCCGTCACCATAGAGCGTGATCGGCTTGCCCTCGAGCGCGCGGATCAGGAAATGGGCGACCCACCCCTGGTCCTCGGTGCCCATCTGGCGCTGGCCATAGATGCAGCTCATCCGCAGCACGGCCGTCTTGAGGCCGAAGCTGCGGGCATAATCGAGCACATATTGGTCGGCCGCCCCCTTTGAGCAGCCATAGGGCGTGTGGAAGTCGAGCGGACGCGACTCGCCGATGCCGTGCGCGCGCACCTCCGCATCGAGCGGCCGGTAGGCGTCGCCCTCGAGCGCGAAGTCGAGATCGGTCAAGTCGCCGTAAACCTTGTTGGTCGAGGCGAAGATGACGGGCGTTTCCGGCGCACGCGTGCGGATCGCGTCGAGCAGGTTGAGCGTGCCTGCGATATTGATCGCAAAATCGTCGCGCGGATCGACCATGCTTGTGGTCACCGCCACCTGCGCGGCCATGTGGAACACGGCCTTCGCACCCGCCGCGGCACCGGTGAGCCGAGCCTCGTCCCGAATGTCGGCATGAAGGAAATCGACCCGCTCGCCGTGCCGCTGCTGCAGCCAGCCGAGGTTGGTGTCGACTCCGGCGCGGGACAGAGCGTCGTAGACGAGCACGCGATTGCCCTCGCCCGCCAGCCGATCGGCGAGGTTGGACCCGATGAAGCCCGCGCCGCCGGTGATCAGGATCGGCCGCGGATCGGCCGCGGCGCTCCCCTCCCCGGTCATGCCACCAGGCCCCGCTTTTCCAGTTCGGAACGCATCTGCTCGACGCGGTCCTGCGCCGTCTGCTGCGCCACCCATTCCGCCAGCTCAGCCAGCCCTTCCTGGAAGTCCTGGCGTGCGCGGAAGCCGAGCCGCTCGGCTGCCATACTGGTGTCGCAGAAGCAGTGACGGATGTCGCCGATCCGCGCCTTGCCAACCACCTCGGCACTGAGGTCATTCTTGCCCATCGCCTTAGCGAGTTCCTCGGCCACTTCCTTGACCGAGCGATCATGGCCGGAGCCGATGTTGAACGTGCCCCCCACCGCCTGCGGCAGCACTAGTGCGTCGGCAAAAGCCCGTGCCACGTCGCTGACATGGACGAAATCCCGGCGCTGCTCGCCGTCTTCGAAGATCAGCGGGGACTGGCCGTTCAGGAATCGCGAGGCGAAGATCGCGAGCACGCCGGTGTACGGGTTCGAAAGCGCTTGTCCCGGGCCATAGACGTTGAACAGACGCAGGCACACGCCCTCGATCCCATAGGGTTCGGACATGATGTGCGTCGTGCGCTCCTGCACATATTTGTTAAGCGCGTAGATCGAGGACAGGTTCGGACGCTTCCACTCCGGCGTCGCGACGGGGCTGAGTGGGCGGCCCTGGGCATCGGTCGGTTCCCAGTTCTTCTGGCCGTCCTTCAGCGATTTGCGCTCGGCATTCTCGACCAGCTCGCCATCGGCGTCGCAGTAGAGTCCCTCACCATAGATGCTCATCGACGAGGCGGTGACGACGCGGCGGACGGGCTTGTCGATCAGCGCCTCAAACAGCACCGCGGTGCCGACGTCGTTGGTGGAGGTGTACCGCTCCACTTCGTACATCGACTGGCCGACGCCCACTTCGGCTGCCAGGTGGATGACGCTGTTGACGCCGTCCAAGGCCTTCAGCACCGCATCCTTGTCCCGCACGTCGGCGCGGATCAGCTCGGCTTCCTTGTTGAGCATCTGCGAGCCGTCGGTGGCGCCGTGGACCTGCTCGATCAGGCTGTCGAGCACGCGAACCTCGTTGCCGCGCGCTAGGAGTTCGTCGGCGACGAAGCGCCCGATAAAGCCCGCTCCCCCGGTAATCAGTACACGTTCCATTCTTCCTCCCGCCATCGCCGCCGGATCGAGTTCCCAGCAGCGCTCCCGTTGACTTGCCCCATGAGCCTGTGCAGTCACGTACGAATACCGGTGAACCGCTTCTTCTTCATCTTTGTTCCAAGTATTGATCTATGTTAGTCAGGTTTTCACTTCGCTTGCGGAACTAAAATGCGGCAGACGCGCTTGCAGCATCTATGTTGATCCTGCCCGGCATTCGCGCACATTGAGCGCAACCGTCCTTCTTGCGCGTCACGGAAGCCATGATGAGGTCGGAGCTGTCCTAAGCGGCCGTTCCGAAATCGCGCTCAATGCGGCGGGGCGGGCGGAGGCCGAGCGGCTGGCGGAACACCTCGCCTCGACGCCGCTGACGGCGATCCATAGCAGCCCGCGCCGCCGCACGCGGGAGACGGCGGATATCGTCGCGGCCCGCCACGGCCTGACGGTGCAGCTGATCGACGCACTCGACGAAATCGACTTTGGAGACTGGGCCGGACGCAGCTTCGCCAGCCTCGACGGCGACCCCGACTGGGCACGGTGGAACGACGCACGCGGAACGGCTCCCACGCCAGGTGGCGAGACGATGGCTGCTGCGGCAGGCCGCGCCGCGCGACACCTCGCGACCTTGGAAGACGAAGGCGGCACTATCCTGTGCGTGAGCCATTGCGACGTCATCCGGGGGGCGGTCGCCGACTACCTCGGCCTGGACCTCGACCGGCTGCTCACGTTCGACTGCGCGCCGGGCTCGCTTACCACCCTGGCGCTGGCGAACGGCCGGGGCCGGATCGTCACGCTCAACGAGGTACCCCGATGACCAAGATGCCGACCGAACGGCTCCGGGAGGAGGTGGCGCGGCTCGCGCCCTGGTTCCACAACATCGATCTGGGCGACGGCATCCAGACGGCGCCGGAACATTTCCTGGGCGACTACCCCCGCTTCAAGTTCGAGCGTTTCGGCCCTGCCCTGCCGGCGGATATGACCGGCAAGACCGTGCTCGACATCGGATGCAATGCCGGCTTCTACTCGGTGGAGATGAAGCGGCGCGGTGCCAGCCGCGTGTTGGGCATCGACAGCGACGAACGCTACCTCGCCCAGGCGCGGCTTGCGACCGAGGCGCTGGGATTTACCGGCGTCGAGTTCGCCAAGCTCTCGGTCTATGACGTCGCGCGACTGGGCGAGAAGTTCGACCTCGTGATCTTCATGGGGGTGCTCTACCACCTGCGGCACCCGTTGCTCGCGCTGGACCTGATCCGCGAGCACGTCGCCGGCGACCTTATGCTGTTCCAGACCCTGCAGCGCGGATCCGACGAGGTGTGCGACGTGCCGGAGGATCACCCCTTCTACGTGCCCGGCACTCATGACGCGCCGGCGTACTTCGATGATCCGGGCTATCCCAAGATGCACTTCATCGAGCGCGAATATGCGCATGACTGGACCAATTGGTGGGCGCCCAACCATGCCGCGTCGGAGGCGATGCTGCGCGCATCGGGCTTCACCGTCGAGGCGCGCCCGGAGCGGGACGTCTATTTGTGCCGCGTGGCCCCGGTTCCCTACGCGGAATACGGGCCGGCAGCAGTCTATCCGGCCCGCGCGCCGGGACAGGGGGAAAGCCAATGATCGAAGCCGCGATGCTCTGGAACGAGCCCAACAACAAGTCGCACTGGGACCCTGAGCTCGACCCCGAATGGGCCATCTTTGCCGACACGATGATCCGAGCGGGCAATGCCATCCAATCCATCAACCCGGCGATCACCCGCGTGCTCGGCGGCATGTCGCCGATTGACCCGGCCTGGGTGAAGCGGATGGAAGATTATGGCGTGCTCGACACAGTCGATGCTGTCGCGGTGCACGGCTTCCCGCTCGACTGGAACCTGTGGCCGATCCATGCCTGGCCCGACAAGATCGCCGAGATCGAGGCGGTGACGGACAAGCCGATCTGGGTCACCGAGGTCGGCGTCGGTTCGTTCGGAGCCGAGGAGGTGCAGGTGTTCGGCGTCAACAAGACCGCCGAGCTGCTGATCGGCCGCGTGCCCCGCATCTTCTGGTACTCGCTCTATGACCTGCCGCAAAGCTGGGGCGCGACCACGCGCCATCGCGAGGCGGAAGGGTCGAGCTATTATCGCCACTTCTACATGGGGCTGATCCGGGAAGACGGCACCCCGAAGCCGTCACTCGACGACTATGCCAAGGTCGCGTCCGAGATGGGGCTGATGCAGTGGTTCCACTTCGAGGATCCGCGACTGGACGAGGCCGTCGCCTGGATGAAGCGGCTGGGCACCCGGAAGCTGCGGACGGGCCTGAGCTGGGCCGATAGCTTCCGCCCGAACGCGATCGATTGGTTCGATCGGCAGATGGAGGCGATTGCCGACTTCGACGTCACCGTCACCTTCTGCTTCACGCCCGAGCATCTGGGACCCGGCAAGCATCACACCAGCCCGCCGTACGAACCGCAGCAGTTCGCAGACTTCTGCGCGTGGATGATCGACCGCTATGCGCCCGCGGGCGGGAACGCGCCGGCCGTCGAACCGGTGCCGGCGCTCGAACTGCGCGTCTGATCCCATCACCGAACAGGAATGACGATGACCGAGACGATGCGCGCGGCCGTGCTTGCCGCGCCCGCCACGATGGAACTGCAGCACGTCGCCCTGCCCCAGCCGGGCCGGGGCGAGGTGCGCGTCAAGCTGGAGGGCTGCGGCGTCTGCGCTTCCAACGTCGAGCCGTTCGAGGGCCAGCCCTGGTCGCAATTTCCGGGCGAGCCCGGCGGCATGGGCCACGAAGGCTGGGGCATCGTCGACGCGCTTGGCCCCGATGTTACGGACGTGGCGGTAGGCGACCGGGTGGCGATGCTGTCCGGCAAGTCCTACGCGGAATATGACCTGGCCAGCGCCGATGCGCTGGTGAAGCTGCCAGAGGCACTCGCGGGCAAGCCGTTCCCGGGCGAGCCGCTGGGCTGTGCGTTCAACATCTTCCGCCGATCGGACATCCAGGCAGGGCAGACGGTGGCGATCGTCGGGATCGGCTTCCTGGGCGCGGTGCTGACGCGGCTCGCGACCGAGGCGGGTGCGCGCGTGATCGCGATCTCTCGCCGCCAGTCCTCGCTTGATCTCGCCCGCCATTATGGTGCGGCAGAGACGATCGTGATGGATGACCATTGGCGCATCCTCGAGGCTGTGAAGCGCTTTAGCGGTGGCACAGGCTGCGATCGGGTGATCGAATGCGTGGGGAAGCAATGGCCGCTCGACCTGGCCGGCGAGCTCGTCCGCGAGGGCGGTCGGCTGGTGATCGCCGGCTATCATCAGGACGGCCCGCGCCAGGTGAACATGCAGATGTGGAACTGGAAGGGTATCGATATCGCCAGCGCGCATGAGCGGGACCCGGGCGTCAACCTGCGCGGCCTGCGCGAAGCGGCCGAGGCGGTCGCTTCCGGCCGGTTGGACCCTGCTCCGCTCTACACGCACCGTTACCGGCTAGAAGAGTTGGACGCGGCACTGATCGCTACCCGCGACAAGCCGGATGGCTTCGTAAAGGCGCTGGTGACGTTCGGAGAGGCGGCATGAGCCGCCCCCGGCTGGGGTTCCTGGGGGTAGGCTGGATCGGCCGGCACCGGATGGAGGCGATGCTGGCGACCGGTGCGGTCGACGCCGCCGCGATCAGCGACCCCTCCCCCGAGATGGTGGCGGAAGCGCAGAAGCTGGCGCCCGAGGCAGCCGTCGTGGACTCATTCGAGGCGATGCTGGGACTCGACCTGGACGGGATCGTGATCGCCACCCCGAGCGCGCTCCACGCTGGCCAGTCGATCCAGGCGCTGGAGGCGGGCTGCGCGGTCTTCTGCCAGAAGCCGCTCGGGCGGTCCGCGACCGAGGCACGGGCCGTGGTCGAGGCAGCCCGGCGCGCCGACCGGCTGTTGTCGGTAGATTTCTCCTATCGCTTCACGGCGGGGATGCAGCGGATCGCGCCCATGGTGCGCGGGGGTGCGCTCGGCCACGTCCATGCGGTCGACCTGACCTTCCACAACGCGTACGGCCCGGACAAGCCGTGGTTCTACGATCCCGCGCAGTCGGGCGGTGGCTGTGTCATGGATCTGGGGGTGCACCTGGTCGATCTGGCACTGTGGACGCTGGGCTTCCCGGAGGTCGTGGCGGTCACCTCCCACCTTTCGAGCGGCGGCCAGCCGCTTACGGACCCGGATCGCCAGGTCGAGGACTATGCGGTCGCGACCCTGGTGCTGGCCGGGGGGACCGTCGTTCGCCTCGCCTGCTCGTGGCGGCTGCCGGCGGGGCAGGATGCGGTGATCGAGGCGAGCTTCTATGGCACCGGCGGTGCCGCGGCGCTGCGCAACATCAACGGCTCGTTCTACGACTTTCGTGCCGAGCGGTTCGAGGGCACTTCGCGGCACCTGCTGACCGACGGAGAAGACGCTTGGGGCGGGCGCGCCGGTGCGGATTGGGCCGAGCGGCTCGCCCGCTCGCGCGGCTTTGCCGAAAATGCGGAAGAACTCGTCCGCAGCGCCGAGGTGCTGGACCGCATCTACGGACGCTGACGCCCGCAGCCGCCTAGCAGGTGGCGGGCCGCATCCCGGCTCGCCAGTTCCATGCGTGCCCGAGCGCCAGCAGCAGCGCACCGGTGACGCTCAGCGTCATCTCCAGCCAGGGACCGGTAGGCAGGAACGCTCCGGCGCCGAGCAACGGCAATCCGACTGCGGCGATCGCGAGTGGCAACGGGTGCCGGTGGCGGCGATAGCCGAGCCCCAGCGCAAGCGCGCTGGTCGGCACGGCGAACGCAAAGGCGAGCGCGTGGAAACTCTCCGGCAGCGTGAGGAACGCCGCCAGCATCGGCACCGCGACGAGCAGCGTCGGCAGCAACAGGCAGTGCATGAGGCACAGCAGCGATGCGCCCATCGCCGCGGCGTCCAGCCAATGCTGCCGCTGAACGGCGGGTCTTCGATCCATGAAACTACCTTGGAGTGCTGCTGAGGCACGCACATGATACTTCGTAACATGCGCGTCAAGTCCGCGTGGGCGGTGCCGGACCCCTGTCGTTCCGTGAACATGGTTGCTATCCCTCAGCCGAACGGGGGAGAGACATGCCGCACTGGATCACTGCACCGTCCGGCATGGCCATCCTGCTCGCCGCACTATCCGGCTGCGCCCAGATGCCGGCCCCCGGGACGCTGCCGCTAAACGCGCGCTACGTCGCGATGGGGAGCTCGTTCGCCGCCGGACCCGGTATCCCCGTCCCTGCCGACTCCCCGCCCACCCGTTGCGCCCGCTCGACGAACAACTATCCGCAACAGCTTGCGCGCAAGCGTAGCCTCACGCTCGTCGACGTCAGCTGCTCCGGTGCAACCACCGCGCATCTGCTCGGCCCCTGGAACGAACTCGCGCCGCAGCTCGACGCGCTGACGCCCGACACGGCATTGGTGACCGTCACGATCGGCGGCAATGACGTGAACTATATCGGAAGGCTGATGCGCGCATCGGCGGGAGGTGCCATCGAAGCCCCCCACGCCGGCGACTGGGCGCGGCTGGCGGCAAGCTTCGATCGCATCGCGCAGGAGGTGCGCCGCCGTGCGCCCGGCGCTCGGCTGATCTTCGTGGACTATGTCAGCCTGCTCCCGGAGGGAAGGCCGTGCGACCAAGCGCCCGTCCCTGCCCTCGAAGCGGCGATCCTGCGTGCCACGGCCCGCCGGCTGGAGGCGGAGACGGCGTCCGCCGCACGCCGCGCAGGCGCTCGGCTGATCCGGGCGTCAGCGCTGTCGCGCAATCACGATGTGTGCGCGGCCGAACCCTGGGCGACCGGCTATCCGGCGCCTCACGGTCGGGTCGCCTATCACCCCAATCCGGCGGGCATGACGGCGATCGCCGCCGCACTCGACGCCGTGTTGATGCAGTAGATCTAGCTCCCACAGCCGCGCCCGAGTGGCGCGGCGCCTAGAACAGCCGGGTCAGCAGGTAGAACAGCGCTCCGACCGCCGCCGATGCGGGGATGGTGATCACCCAGGCCACGACCACGCTGCTCGCGACGCCCCAGCGGACGGCCGAGGCGCGGCGTGCCATGCCGGCGCCGATGACGGCCCCGGTGATGGTGTGGGTGGTCGACACCGGGATGCCGAGCAGCGACGCCGTGAACAGGACGATCGATCCCGCGAACGAGGCGCTGAACCCCTGGTGCTGCGACAGCTTGGTGATCCGCGAACCCATGGTCTCGATGATCTTCCAGCCGCCCGTCAGCGTGCCCAGCGCGATTGCGATATAGCAGCTGATCGCGACCCAGTGCGGCACCGCGAACTCGCCGTCGAGATAGCCGGTCGAGTAGAGCAGGACCGTGATGATGCCCATCGTCTTCTGGGCATCGTTCAGGCCGTGGCTGAGCGAGTAGGCGCCCGACGAGATCAGGTGCAATGCGCGGAAGGACCGCTCGGCGGTACGCGAACTCGCCCGCGCGAACATCCAGCTGGTCACCAGCATCACGCCAAGCGCCAGCAACATGCCGATGGTGGGCGACAGGACGATGGCGATCAGCGTCTTGTTGAGGCCGCTCCACTGGATGCCGCTCAATCCGGCATGGGCCACGCCCGAACCGATCATGCCGCCGACCAGCGCATGGCTGGAGGAGGACGGGAGGCCCTTCAGCCAGGTAACGACGTTCCAGAACATCGCGCCGATCAGCGCGCCGAACACGACGGCCGGCGTGATCAGGTCCTTGTTGATCAGCCCCTGGCCGATGGTGTCGGCCACCTTGTGCAGCGCCGGAAACGCCATCGTCAGGAAATAGGCGGCGAAGTTGAAGACGGCGGCGAACAGAACCGCATGGACCGGCCGCAGCAGCCGGGTGGCCACTACCGTCGCAATGGAGTTCGCCGCGTCATGCAGGCCGTTGAGAAAGTCGAAGGCCAGCGCAACCAGGATCAACCCGATCAGCAGCGGCAGGGCAAGTTCGTGCATGGGATCGCGTCAGGCGTGATCGACGACGATGCCGTCGATCTCGTTCGCGACATCCTCGAACGCGTCGACAATCCGTTCCAGGTGCTTGTAGATCTCGCGCTGGACCGTGAAGCGCAGCATATCGGTCGGCCCCAGTTCCTTGAACGCGCGCTTCAACCCCGCAGCGTGAATTTCGTCGGCATGGCTTTCCATGCGCACCAGTCGTTCGGTGAGCTCATGGAGCCGGCCACCGTTTGCGCCGAGATCGCGGAGCAGCGGCATCGCTTCTGCAGTGATGCGCGACGCGTCGACGATGATCGCCGCCATGTCCTTCATCTCCTGCTCGAACTCACGCACGTCATAGAGGTCGATGGCCTGAACCGCGGCCTGCATCTCGTCGATCGCATCGTCCATCGCGCCGATCAGGCTGATGATCGCACCGCGATCGAAGGGCGTGAGAAACGTCTCACGGACTGTGCGGAGGACTTCGCGGATGATCTCGTCGGCATCGTGCTCGCGCTCGATGACCTCCTGGATGTGATCGCGGTTACCGTCCTGCAGCAGCCGCGCCAGCGCATCGGCGCCGGCCGTGACCGTCACGGCATGGGCCTCGAACATCTCAAAGAAATTACCGGTTTTCGGAAGCAGCCGCTGAAACCAACCGAGCATGCGATTCACCTTAGACTTTTCGGCCACCGCGCTGAATAAATCGGTGCGCCGCATTGCTGCTTTCATTTCGGACGGCCCGAACGAGCGAATCAGTTCGCCAAGGTCCGGCTCCTCGACCGCGGCCGCAGCCTCGGCCAAGCTGAACCAGCGACGTTCGCGCTGTTCCTGCTCCTTCCACGAGTCGAGTTCCTGGCTGACTGCCAATGGAAACACCTCGACGTCGATCATCAGCGACGCGCCGTTGCGACGCCGCTTGCGATACCGGTACCAGCCAAGCGAGGTCGGGCAGACGAGGCCGCGGACACCCGCCTCCTCCTCTGCCTCGATGGCGGCCCCGGCGTGCGGGGACGCGCCCTTGTCCAGGTTTCCCTTGGGAATGACCCAGCGCTTGCTCTCCCGCGAGGTCACCAGCAGCACGCGCACGGGTGCATCGATGGCGGAACCATCGAAGCGGTACGGCAAGGCGGCAATCTGACGGATGAGACACTCCTCGATGGGCGGGCCCGTTACAAGCTGTGCGGTGCCCGGCGCAAGTCAATCCGGTCACGCCGCAACCGGGCGCGAGAGACCGCGCCGGCAGCCTACCGCCGGAACTGCTTCGGATGGAGACGGAAAGACCGCAATCGGACCGAGGACCGGCAGTTCCTCTTTTGTCAGTGTGCCGCGGTCCTTCCATGGATCATCGGAACGTGAAGCTCAGGGCCAGGCCACCGGAGATCTGGTTGCGCGAGCCGAAGCTCCGGACCACGGGCGACCGGCCCGCATCCTCCACGAGCCGGTCGTACTTCGCGTAGCTGTGGACGCCCCAGCGCGGCGTCAGCTGATAGAGGAAGCCGGCTGCCGCGCCGACGGATTGCAGTCCGCCATCCGCCTTGTACGCAGGCAGGCCGCTGGCCGCTGCCGCCTGCGAGTCGATGCCGAAATAGGCGCGGTTGTAGCGGCCATTGGCAAAGGTCGCGCGCGGTCCGACCGAGAAGAGCCACTGGTCCCCGTCCCGCGCGACATAATCCGCGCTGACCGTGCCGATCAGCCCTTTGTGACCGCCGATTCCCTGCCGGAACTCGGTCCGGAGACGGATGGGCGCGGAAAGCTGATATTGTACGAAGCCGCCCACTTCGACCGTGAAGCCGACCTTTGGCAGCAACCCGTCAGTGTCCCGGCGCGACCGCTTGCCCTCAACCCCCACCGCAGGACCAAATTGCCAGCCATTGCTGCGAGCGAGGATCGGTCCGGACGATTCGTCCGGCGCCTCGAACGGAAAGGGGTCTTCTCCGCGGGCGCGCGCGATGTCGATGAAGGGGCGGACGTTGACGGAGTCGGAGCCGGGGAAACTCGGAACCAGCTGCGCGCCCAGCGCGACGCGGGTCCGGCGGGGTCTGCGGTCCTCACCGCCCTCCTGTGCGAAGGCGGGAGCACCGGCAGGAACCAGCGCGATCGCCAGCCCCATCTTCTTGAGCACACTTGCTGACATCATGACCGACGGCACCTCACCATCTGTGAAATAGGGGCGTGCCTGTTTGGGGCTTCTTACGGCCGTCAGGTCACGAGCAGCTTCTATTCTGTTTTACTTACCCGAACCAGCGCGCAGCATCGCTACGCCGCAGACCCAGAAGCATGCCGATTAGGACGATTACTGCCGAGACCAAGGTGGCAAGCGCGACCACCCGCGCCTCTTGTCCACCAGACGCGTAAATCCCTGCGAGTGCCCAGAAAAAGACCAGCGCGTAGGGCGGATTGCCGCGGCCGCTCAGCAGTGCCTTCGAGGCGATGATCCCGCCGACGAGAACCACGATGGCGGTCACCAGCGCGCCGCCGCTTTCGAGCGCGAGGCCGTGGAAGCGAAGTGCGGCGGTGATGTTCACGATGGTCGCCGCCGTCAGCCAGGCGCCAAGAGCACTCAGCGGCAGCACCGCGAGCCAGCGCTCCCCGGTCGTGAACGACGGCGCCCAGCCGGAAATGCGACGATACGCGGTCAGCAGGCACGCCAGCGTGAAGATGATGATCAAGGCGGAGATGAAGCTCAGGCCGGCAACCTGGGTATAGGCAGCCCAGAGGGCATTCCCGAGGAACGCACCTGCCGCAGGCCAGCGTAGTTGCGCCACCAATGCATTGTTCCGCTGACTGGGAAGTGCCTGATAGATCGCGAACAGGATCGAGCCGGTATAGAGCGGCCCCCAGATCGCGAACGCCCATCCCGCCGGCGTGATCAAGGTCCGCACACTATCCGACTGGGCGCCGATCGGCTCACCGATGCCGAGCGACGGAAGTACCGGCGTCAGGATCTGAAGGATGGCGAGGAAGATCACGGCAAGCCGTGAAACGGGGTCTCCGCTCAACGCGCGAGAAGTAGCGACACTGGACATTGCGGCTGAACGCGCAAATTTGCTGCAAGTTGCGCGGCATCTCTCGCAAGTTCAGATGTTTCTGAAAACCGTTTCGCGATCTTATTGCTAAATGAAACGGTTTGTTTCCCGGTCTTATCCCCAGGCACTTGCAAGTCGTGAGCGGACGGAGATCACGTCCACGCCTTTGCCTCGCCATACGCCTACGAAGTGTCGGCGGTGACGCGGCAAGTTCTGAATACGCTGCGAAAGCTGCCGCTACGCTTAGCGGGGCAATGGATCATCGGCACCGGTTGCCTGCAGGATCGAGAGACCGGCATGCCCAATCGAAAGCTCGCCACGCCGAAGGCGTCCGACCAGCGCCTCGCCATCCGCGCGGCCGCTGGTCCAGCGCTGCAGGATTGTCTCGGGCGAGAAGTCCATCGCCTTGCCGGCAACTTCCCGCTGCTGATCAGTGTAGGCCGTGGTCACCAGCGTGATCGATCGGGGCGCGGCGCCGTCCCGAGGGCCTGCGTCGAAGAACCGGCGCCAGTGCGAGAGCGTCCGCTGAGTCTGGGCGGCGAAGGCAAGGTCCTGCATCCGCGCCGCCACCTCACCCAGCGTCTTGGGGCGCCCGGACGCCAGCGGCAGGAGGTCCGAGGCAATGCACAGGATGGGTGCGTCGCCCTCGTCGACCATCACAGGATCCAGGGGCAGGTTCATCGACAGCCCGCCATCGGCCAACAGCCGCCCCTCCACTTCGACCGCGGGGAAGGTCGTCAGCAAGGATGCGCTCGCGCGGACGTGCTCTGCCGAAAGCGCCTGCCGGCGGGTGTCCATGGTCACTTCCTCGCCAGTCTCCACGTCCACCGCGATGGCGGTGAACCGCACGGTGCCCGTGTTGACGAGGTCGAAGTCGACAAGCTCGCGGAGCGTGGTGCTGAGGGGTTGGGTGTCATAGACCGCCGGGGAGCCCGCAAGCGGATCCCGCGGCCAACCCGCGGCCGAGGACCACAGGCCCCCGAACATGCCGTCCCGGCCCGTAAGCATGGTCTCCAGAACGGCGCCGGTGCGACGCCATTCCTCCGGCGCCACGGCCCAAGGGAGCGGCCAACCGCTGCGTGCATCTGCCGGACGCCAGAGCTGCCGCAGCCGCTCCAGCCGCCGCTCGCGCGGGTTCCCCGCGATAATGGCGCCGGTTACTGCACCGATCGAGGTACCCAGGATCCAGTCGGGCTCGATTCCGGCCTCGTGAAGTGCCTCGTAAAGACCGGCGTGATATGCGCCCAGCGCGTTGCCGCCGCCCAGAACCAACGCCACGCGCAGATCGGCGGGCGCCCCAACTACGACGTCAGGTGCGAGCAAGATAGCGTTCCAGGTCGTCGCTCCCGCCGATGCGTTCCCCATCGATGAACACCTGCGGCGTGGTGGCCACCCCCTGCTCCTCCATGTAGCGGTCCACCTCCTCGCGCGAACGAAGCAGATGGTCCTCGACCTCGTAGCCGTTAGCTTCCAGCAGTTCCTTGGCGCGGACGCCGAAGGGGCAGGTGTGGTCGGGGAGGACCATCCGATACAATATCGCCTTGCGACCTTCGCTCATTGGGTACGCTCCGTGATGGGATCATAAGGGGCAGGTCCGCTCTCGATCGACCTGCGGTTCGCCTTCGCCCGGCGCGACCAAGCCACGAGTGCGACGCCGAGCACTGCGGCCACGCCCACCTTCTTGGCGAAGCCTTTGCGGTTGTGACGCAGTTCGGACCGTAGCCCGAGTTCGGCCGGGATGTTGGGTACCTTCCCACGGGCAAGGTCCTCGACCACGCCCTCGACCACATTGATCCGGTCGGCGCCCATCAGCAGCAACCAGTGCCACCAGTCGGACTCGCTGCGCCGGAAGGCATAGCGGCGGATCACCCCGCTGAGGCCGCTGGGCGGGGTGGAGGTGCCCACGACTGCGGGCAGCCGGTTGTGCTCGATCGACTGCAGGATCTCGACGCCCGGCTGCTGCTGCACCGGGCGCGGCCAGGTGAGGCCGCGAGTCTGCTGATCCTCGATGTGGCGCATCGGATAGGTCGGATCATTCTCTGGGTCGGCATCCACGCCCCAGCCTGGGATGGTGGACGTATCGACAAGCGCCTTGGTCATGGTGCGCTCCTTCAGGCAGCGTTGGGGATGAGCACGGGCTTGATGCAGCCGTCGAGCTTGGCCGAGAAGATGTGATAGGCGTCCGCCACATCCTCGAGCGGAATGCGGTGGGTAATCATCTCCTTGGGATTGATCCGCCCTTCCTTGATATGTTCGATCAGGCGCGGGAGCAGCCGCTTCACCGATGCCTGGTTGGCGCGGATCGTGATGCCCTTGTTCACGACGTTGCCGATGGGCACGATGTTGCCGGTGGGGCCATAGACGCCGACGATCGAGACGATCCCGCCCTTCTTCACCGAGTTGATCGCCCAATGCAGCGCAATCGCATTGCCGGCTTCCAGCTTGAGCTTGTTGCCGAGCAGCCACTGCGGGGCATTACCCGACGCGTCCCCGCCCACCGCGTCGATGCAGACATCGGCGCCCAGGGAGTCGGTCTGCTTCTTGAGGAACACGACGACGTCGTCGATCTCGCGGAAGTTATAGACCTCCGCATTCGCAAACTTCTGCGCGAACTCCAGCCGGTATTGCTGGCAGTCGATCACGATCACGCGTCCGGCGCCGAACAGCCAGGCGGACTTCGCCGCCATCAGCCCGACCGGCCCCGCCCCGAACACGACGACCGTGTCGCCACGCGTGATGCCGCCCATTTCCGCCGCCTGGTAGCCGGTCGGTACCACGTCGGTGAGGAGCACCGCATCGTCATGGTCCATCCAGTCCGGGATCACCGTCGGGCCGACATCTGCATAGGGGACCCGGACATATTGCGCCTGACCACCGTCGTACCCGCCCGCCGTGTGCGAATAGCCAAAGATGCCGCCGACGGCCGTCGCCTGCGCGTTGGACTCGTGACAGTTGCCGAACAGGCCCTGCTGACAGAAGTGGCATTTGCCGCAGGCGATGTTGAACGGGACCAGCACATGGTCCCCGACCTTCAGGTTGCGCACCTCGGGCCCGACCTGTTCGACGACGCCGCAGAACTCGTGGCCAAAGGTCATGCCGACGCGCGTGTCCGGCACCATGCCGTGATACAAGTGGAGGTCGGAACCGCAAATGCACGAGCGGGTGACCCGCACGATCGCATCTTCGGGATGCAGGATCACCGGCATCGGCTTCTCATCGGCGCGCACCCGAAACGGCCCGCGGTAATTCATCGCCAGCATCGTGAAGCTCTCCATTCTGCGCCGTGCATTTCGCGTGCCGGCGTTCTTGATCGTTCCGGTTTGCAACGCGGGCCACCCCGAAGTGTTGCGCCCGCCCGCGATATTCCGCACCTCGGCAAGAATTAGCTCCGCCGGCAGAGCCACCAGCCGCCGCCCAGCATCCCCGCGCCCCACAGGAGAAACAGCCAGTCCCAGGCCGAAAGCCCCATGGGTTCATAAACATGGTGCAGGTGCAGGAGATGATGGTCGATCACGCCCTCGACCAGGTTGAACAGGCCCCAGCCGATCAGCAGCGCGCCCACCAGCAAACGGCCGGAAAGGTTGGCACCCGGGCGGCGCCCCGCGCGCCAGAGCAGCGCTATGCCAAGGGCGGTGATCGCCCACACCCCGGCGTGAAAGACGCCGTCCCACACCATGTTGACCTTCGCGCCGACATAATCGGTGTTCGGGATGCGTGCGGATAGCATGTTGTGGAACTGCAGGATCTGGTGGAACAGGATCCCGTCGAAGAAGCCGCCCATGCCCATGCCAAGCGCCAGGCCGGCGGACAGCAGCGGACGGCGGGTCATTCCGCCGCTCCGGGAGTTTCCGGCTCGCGCAGCACCAGCGCCACCACGGCCAGCAAAAGCGAGAGCGGCAATATGATCGCGCAGGCGTTCCACCACAGGTCCGGCGCCATCAGCCGATCGCGTATCGAGGCTGCCTGTGCCGACTGGCACAGCGTGCATGCAAGCGCAGGGACCGGCAGCAGCAGCAGAACCACCGCTGCGGCCAGACGTGACCACGAGAATTCCATGCGCTCTGGGAAAGCAAATCGCATCGGGCGCAGACGCGTGGGCAACGGCCGGGGTTCCCCTGCGCGGCGTCAGGCGTCGGGGTCGGCCTGAAGTTCATGACGAACCTGACCATGGGCGAGCAGGGCGAACAGCCCGGTGCCGCCGATGATGTTGCCGATCAGCGAGGGCAGGATCAGGCGGCAGGTCGCGCCGAACAGGTCGGTCTCCCCCTGCAGCCACAGCAGCCAGGCCTCTCCCGAGCCGGCGACGACGTGGCTGAAGCCGCCTAGTGCGATAACATAGGTGATCAGGACGATCACCCAGAACTCGCTGCCCCGCGCGTTCGGCTGGATCCAGGCGATCGAGGCGACGAGGAAGCCGGCCGGCATCCCCAGGAACATCGTCGTCAAAGGGCCTTGCTGCAACACCGACCGCGCGACTTCCAGCGTCGCGGAGAGCTGCGGCCCGCGCACGATGATCTGCCGCGACACCAGCAAGGCCACGAACAACGTGCCGGCCATGTTCGCGGCGAATACGACGGCCCACAGACGGAGCAACCGGCCCAGGTTACGCCAGCTGGGATGCGTCGCGACGGGCAGCACTGCCGTGACGGTGCTTTCCGTAAACAGCTGGAGATTGCCCATGATGACGATCACGAAGCCGACGCAGTAGCCGAATGAAGACACGAGCTCGGTCCAGGGGGCTTGGGGCAGCCGCGCGTGCAAAAACGCCTCCGCCAGGATCGACGTGCTGATCGCGACGCCCGCCGCGAAGCCCGAGCAGAGCAGCGAAACCAGCGGTCGGCCGAGTTCCTCGTCGCCCTGCAACCGGATGACTTCGTGGACGATCTTGGCCGAACCGGACTTCCGCTCGTCGACGGACTCCACTTCGTCTTCGGAGAGGCCGTCGAGCGGCTCCGCTTCGTCGGGCGGATCGTCTTCAGGGTCGCCCGACATCGGCATCAGCCTTTTAGAGGTGAACGATCATAGTTCGCGAGCAGATCGGCGGCATCGTTATACAGCGCGAGGGCGCCGGCCGCGCGCAGCACCGCATCCGGGAACTTCCCGGACCGAAGCGCCACGGTCCCGATCCGGCACCGTGCCGCCGCCTCGACGTCATAGGGCGTATCGCCGACCACCAGCACCTCCTCGGGCGCGAGCGGCGCGACCTTTTCCAGCGCCGCCGCGAAGATATCCGGCGCGGGCTTGGTCCGCTCGACATCGTCCGAACTGGTCGTGGCATGGACGAGGTTCCGTACGCCCAGCAGGTCCAGATAATGGTCGACCTCGGCCGCCGATGCGGAAGAGGCGAGCACCACCGCCTGCCCTGCCGCATGCACGCGCACCAGCAGATCATGGGCACCCGGGAAGGGCTTCACCTGCCCCATCAACCTGCCCTTGAAGACCTTGCCATGGGCTTCGCCGAGCCTCTCCTGAAGGCCCTCGTCCGCGTCCGGGATAAGTGTGGGCACCAGCATGTCGGTGCCCTTGCCGATCTGCGCGTGGATCGTCGCGCGATCGAAGTGCGCGCCGATGGTGGCGAACGCCTCCTCCCATGCGCGGACGTGCAGGTCGTTGCTGTCTACCAGCGTTCCGTCGATATCGAACAAGATGGCTCGGATTGCCAAGATAGGTGGTCCTTTGCGTTCGGTGGGTTGCTCGGCGTGGCGGGTGCGCGATCACGTTTCCAGTTGGTCGAGCCCGTCCAGCACCGCCTCTGGAGAAACATCGCTTTTGATTTCTTCGAGCTCCTCCGCGGCCAGTACTTCGACCCCCAACTTCCTGGCGACCGCATCGACGAGCGCGACCAGCCGCGTCAGTTCATGCTCCGCGAGCAGGTTGATCTGCAGATCCAGGTCCGCCTGCCGGGCCGCGGAGGCCATCATCCGGTTCTGGCTGATCAGCACGAAGGTAGAGAGGAAGATCGCCTCCACGCTGGCTTCCATTGCCAGCATCACGAACGTCGGGTCGAACGGCGTGATGCCGGGAACCAGGCCGATGTTCACGAGGATCCAGGTGCCGTATGCGACCGCGTGGATCAGCACGAAGGTCATGCTGCCGGCGAATTTGGTGATCGCGTCCGACACCCGCTGCGACAGGCTTGCGTTCGCCTCTTCCTGAGCGCGGCGCTCCCGCATCCGCTGCATGTTCCGCCGGAGCACGGAAGTCATGCCCAGCGGCGTTGGCGACGGGTGGGTAAGCGGAACCTGGGTCACGGTTGCTCCCCTTCATCGGGATTTGCCGGGTCGGCCTCATGCCCGGCCGCGCGCCGAGCATGTGGGCAACACCAGATGCGTCAGGAAGTTGCGCAGCTCCGTCATGCGCTGATCATCATCGACGACCTGCTCGTTGAGCCCGAGCCGCCAGGCCAGATCGCGCCGTTCCGGCTCCCGATGCAGCGCATCGACGGCAGCGGCATGGACTTCGACGTCCGTCTCATCGCGGGCCAGCCCATGCTCGATCAAGTCCGCCGCCTGCCTGCGCAACGCGGCCGCCACTTCGCGCAACGAGATTTCGGGATGATATTGCACGCCCCAGAAGATGCCGCCGCCGTAACGGATTTCCGCCGCCTGCACGCACGTGACCGAGTTGGAGGCCAGCACCGTGCCGCCGGGCGGCAGTGCCTCCACCTCGTCTGTGTGGATGGCGGGCGCGTCGAAGGACGGCGGACGCCCGTCCAGCAGGGCATGCCCCTCGCCCGCCTGCCGCCGCGCGATGCGCCGGGCAAAGCCAGCCTCGCGGCGGTCTCGCATCGATCGCACGGTGCCGCCCGCGGCGACCGCCGCCACCTGCAGTCCCGCGCAGGAGCCGAACGCCGGCGTGCCCGACCGGAATACGGCGCGCATGAAGTCGATCTCCCGCCGTGTCTCGGGTGTATCCTCATAGAGGTGCAGCGGGGAACCGGTAAGGAAGACGGCATCATAGCCTTCGATCCCCGCGGCGTCGGGCACCGCAGCGCCGCGATCCGCGGGCTTCACCCGGTCGCAGGTGGCAGCCGGGGCAAGCGCGGCGAGACGCTTGATGAACGTCTCCCCGGAACTGCGCCCGACGCTTTCCCGGCGTTTCTCACGCGCTGCGGGCGGCTCACTCTCAGCAACAAGGATACGCATCGACACTCACATGAAAAGGGAGGTGCGGCGACAGCCGCGAAGACGATGCTCGCACTCGGCCGAGTGGGAGGAGCGGGTGGAACGCCAAGGATCCCAATTGGTTGCGGACGATCCGCTGTCAGCCAGTCGCCGTCTGCAGGGCGGATCGCAGGTGAAGAGCGTTGGCCATGGCGGCACCCGAGGCGGTGTTGTCAAAGATCGTCCAGCACTCGACGCCCCGTGCGTGGCACGCCGCCACTGCCTCGCGCTGGCGGGCCAGAGCGGCATCGTCATAGGAAGAACGATAGATTACCGGAGACCCGTGCAGCCGGTAATAGACCAGCCCCGGCCAGCCACCGGGCACCGCCGCAGCCGAGCTGAGGGCGGGATCGGCGGCCACGCGTGCGATGCGATGCTCGACCAGCATTCGGTCGGCCGCTTCTTCGAACCAGCTCGCATGGCGCGGCTCGCAGACGACGGCGTCGCCGAGCAGCCGGATCACCTCGGCGAAGAAAGGTCCCGCGACCGCCGCGTCGAACGCCAGGCTGGGCGGCAATTGCACGAGCGTCGGCCCGCGGCTGGCACCCAGCCCCGCGACCTCTTCGGCAAAGGTTTCGAGCAGCCCACCATAGCCGACCAGCTTGTGCTGGTGGGTGATGGTCTTGGGCAGCTTCACCGAGAAGCGAAAGCCCGGGGGCACGCTTGCTGCCCAGCGGGCGTAGGTGGAGGGGCGATGGGGTCGGTGGAAGCTGCTGTTGATCTCTGCGGCATCGAACACGCGCGCGTAGCGCTGCAGGTGGGAGTCCTCACCCGCCAGTTCGGCCGCTAGGTCGCGGGGGATGGCCCAGCCGGCCGTGCCGACGCGCAGCGGCGGCGCTTCGTCGCCCGCTACAGCTTCCACAGGCGATAGCAGCGCATCAGGATCTCCTCCTGGGAGAAGCGCTCCTCCAGGTCCCGGCGATAGTCCGCCCACCAGCGCGGATCGACGCGGTCCGTCATCACCTCCGCGGTAAGGACCTCATCGCGCGCAGCCCCTTCCCCCTCGCCCTCTGCCCACAAGCCTTCCGCGGGGTTTCGGCTGAACAGCGTGACGCCGCCGAACGCCTCGAGAAGCTCGTCGCGCACGCGGCCGAAGGCTTCGCGGGGAAAGGGTGTGCCGTCGTTGGTGGTGGTTGGCAGGAACAGTTCGACAAGCCAGCTTCCGGGAAGTTCGTCCATGCCGCCGCTTATCCCACCAGCAGGGATTCGGCGCCGTCGATCCAGACGGGAGTTCCGGTGATGTGCCGGGCGCGATCGGAGAGCAGGAACAGCACCAGATCCGCGACCTGATCGGCGGTGCCGGGGTCGCCGTCCGTCAGCGGGATCTTGCCTTCCGGAAACACCACCGGCTCCCCGGAAACCTCGGGATCGCGGTGGGTGGTGCTGTCCTCGATGTTGGTCTCGATCTTGCCCGGGCACACCACGTTGACACGGATCCGGAACTTGGCGAGCTCCAGCGCAAGCATCTGGGTCATGGCGACCTGCGCCGCCTTGGTGCAGCTGTAGGCGGTGGCGCCGGCATTGGAGAAGATGCGGGTGCCGTTCACCGACGCGGTGATGACGATGGCACCGGCCCCGGCCCGCTTCAGATGCGGGACCGCATAGTGGAGCGTCAGGTAAGTGCCGCGCAGGTTGGTGTTGATGGTCCGGTCCCACTCGGCCGGCGTAAGCTCGTCGATTGGCGCCCAGACGCCGTTGATCCCGGCATTGGCAAACACATGGTCGAGCCGCCCATAGGCGCGCACCAGATCGTCCACCGCCGCCTTCACCTGATCCTCGTCCGAGACATCCGCAACCAACGCCAGGGCGCGGCCGCCGTTGCTCTCAATCTCTCGCGCGATCTGCTCGGCGTCTTCCTCGGTATGGGTCAGCACACCCACCGCGCACCCTTCGCGCGCCAGGCGCAGGGCCGCCGCCTTGCCGATGCCGGAGCCTGCGCCGGTCACCAATGCTACCTGCTGGGAAAAGCTCATGTCGTCGTCCGCCTGCCTCATCTACCGGGGCCGAACGATCTTCCTTCCGCTTCTATCCCGAATATCCCGCCTGAGCCACGGACCAGCCCTGAGAGTCACTCTCAGGTGGAACGATCGCGTGTCGTGAAGCGCTGAAAGATCAAGTCGTTACGACGGAAGGATCTCATTCTATGTTCATGCACAACAAGCGCCTGCAATATACGGTGCGCGTTTCCGAGCCCAATCCTGTGCTTGCTTCCCTGATGCTCGAGCAGTTCGGCGGTGCGGACGGAGAATTGGCCGCCGCGATGCGCTATTTCACGCAAGGGTTGGGCGAAGTGGACCCGGGTCGTAAGGACCTTCTGCTCGATATCGCCACCGAAGAGCTGAGCCATCTCGAGGTGATCGGATCGATCGTCGCCATGCTCAACAAGGGTGCCAAGGCACAGCTTGCCGAGGGTGCGATGAAGGAAGCCGAACTCTATCTTTCGATGACCGCCGGCGGCAACAGCCACACCCAGTCGCTGCTCTATGGTGGCGGCCCGTCGCTGACCAACTCGTCCGGTGTTCCCTGGACGGCTGCCTATGTCGATAGCCGCGGCGAGCCGACCTGCGATCTGCGCTCCAACATCGCCGCAGAGGCACGCGCGAAGATCGTGTATGAACGGCTGATCAACATCACCGATGATCCCGGCATCAAGGACGCGCTCGGCTTCCTGATGACGCGCGAAGTCGCCCACCAGAAGTCCTTCGAAAAGGCGCTTTATGCGATCGAGGATAATTTCCCGGCCGGAAAGCTGCCCGGCATCGAGAAATATTCGAACCTCTATGTGAACACGTCGCAGGGCGAAGGGGACGAGGTCGGCCCCTGGAACTCGGGCGATCAGTGGGAGCGCATCGACGACCTTACGGAAACGATGCCCATCGACGACGGCGACGGTGACGCCACCGTCAAGCTCTCGGCATCCGATCGCGCCGTGGCGGAAAAGCTCGCCGCACGAACCGCATCCGATCCCACGAGCAACCCTGAGACGGGAGTGGATCTTGGGGCGGGCCCCGGGGCCGGCATGATCACCGGCGACAACCTTGGCGGAGCCAAGGATATCAAGGACGCGGTGAAGACCGCCGACAAGAAGTAATAGGGCCGCCGGCTTCCAACGAGCCGGCGCCGATCGACACGCAACAGGGGTGGCGTTTTCGCGCCGCCCCTGTTGTGCTGTTGAATGCGGCTATCGCCTCTTCAGCCCTTTCCCCAGGAAGTCCACCAGTTCAAAGCCCTCGGATTGCAGCGTGTAGATCACGCCCCCGATGCATCGGTAAGGAAGCTCAGAGCCAGACACGATACGGGCAGTCTTCCGAGACTTCCTCTCGACCTGGGCGAGGAAACGCAACTCGTTCATCGAGACGGTGCGGCCGTTCACTTCGAGCGTGCATGACGGATCCGGAATGACGACGAGGAACGGCGGCGGTTCGGCCGCGGTGGTGCAGCTTGCCAGGCCTGCTGCAAATGCCGCGATGGTCGCCCGTCGGAGTGTCGACTTCATCCCGTAATGATGGTCAGAGAACGTCAGTGCCGCAATGTGCACGTCACTTGCCGGAAGGGATGAAAAGCGAAATTCCGGCGCGGCCGTCCTTGATGATCACAGCCCCGTTTGAAACCATCATCTTGCTCAACTCCGGCTGAAACTTTGCGCAGACACGTAGCGGGTGCCCGCCCGCGCGCCGGCGCCAAAAGCACCGAGATCGCCCCAATCCCGGTCGTAGGGGACATACGTATTCCAGCCATTTCCGACGAGAGATAGGCCTCCCCCAGTGCTACGACCGGAGGTTAACATGGCTCGCGATCTCGCTGTACTCCCCCATCAAAAGCGTCAGTCTCCCGGGGTCCAGATCTTTGCGCCACTCGCTCGACTGCGGGATGAAGTGGATCATTGGTTCGACGATGTTCCTCAGTTTCTGCAACAGTTGCAGATGGGCAAGTTCCGTCTCCCTGTCTCGCCGCCCGCAGTAGACATGCGGGAAACCGAAGACGGATATCAACTTACCGCTGAAGTACCCGGCGTCGATGCCAAAGACGTCGACGTTTCTGTCGTCGACGGCATGATCCGAATAGCCGGCGAGAAGAAGGATGAGCGCGAAGAGAAGGATCGCGACTTCACCTTCTCGGAACGCTCCTATGGCAGTTTCGAGCGGTATATTGCATTACCCTCGGACGCAGATCTGGACAGCATCAAGGCCAATTCCAAAAACGGCGTGCTCAAGATCACGGTGACCCGCGACAAGAGCGCTGAGGACGGCAAGCGGCGCATCCCGGTGGAGCCGGGATAATCGGCGCACACAGATGCGGATCTTGATGTGCCCCGCCAAAGGGTGGCGGGGCATCCTCTTGACGAAGGGCCAACGCCGTTGCGGATCCTGATCGCGGCCACCGCTTTGCTCCTTGTGCAAATGCCGCACGCGGGCTCGGCAGGACAGTCCGCATTCCCACGCGGTTCCATCGTCGAGTCCGTGAACCGGCTCCCGCCGGGAGGGTACCTATGGGCGCCTGAGGTTTCGCCTCAGGGCCCGTTGCTACTCGCCGTGAGCCTCGCGAAGCAAAGGGCGATCCTGTACCGCAATGGCGTGCCGATCGCGGTCTCGACGGTGTCGACCGGCCGCCGCGGTCACGAGACTCCGGTCGGCGTCTTCACGATCCTTGAGAAGCAGGTTCATCATAAGTCGAACCTGTACGATTCGGCGCCGATGCCGTTCATGCAGCGGCTCACCTGGGATGGCGTTGCGCTCCACGCCGGAAAGCTGCCCGGCTACCCCGCTTCCCACGGGTGCATCCGACTTCCCGCCGGCTTTGCGAAACTGCTGTTCGGACAGACGCATCGCGGCATGACGGTGGTCGTCACCGACCAGCCTGCCCTCCCCAGGGTCGCCCCCCGCGCCGCGCTGCTGAAGAAGGGCACGAGCACGCCGGTTGTTCAGGGAAGGCCGGAGTGGACCCCGGAGCGTTCGCCCACCGGCCCCATCTCAATCATCGTCAGCGCTGCGGATCGAAAGATGGTCGTGCTGCGTTCGGGCGTGATCATCGGGTCGACGCCGATCGAGGTGACTGCCCCCATCCGCGACACGTCCGCCTATGCACTTCGATCCAGGGATGCCACCGGCCTGCATTGGTTTCGCATCGGCTTGCCGGGTCGCAAGGACGCGGGCAGCGAAGCCTCCTTGGACAGTCAATCCAAGATCGTCGTGCCGGAGGCGTTTCGCGAACGACTGGCGGCTCTCGTGGAACCGGGCACCACGGCCATCATCACGCCGGATTCACTGGTTGCAGGCAGCACCGGCAATGCGGTCACGCTTTTCGAGAGCGACGCCGCACCGCAGCCGTGAAAGCATCCAGGCAGTAAAGGCCGCGCCGAAGATGGCCCGCGCCACGCGCGACCTTCTCATCAAGATCAAGCCACGTCCGAGCGGACATGGCGTTGCCTAGGGTCCAAACCCAATCAGCGGCTTGAAGGAGTGAGACTTTCCTGATTCACCGGTGGTGTGGATCAAGGGAGGTGCGTGATGGCGCTGTTCTGGTTGTCTGATGAGGCATGGGCGGCGATCGAG
>NZ_JASNVZ010000031.1:0-40549 GCF_049311085.1 Sphingomonas sp. 3-13AW
GGGCGGGGGCTGATCATTGTCCGGTCTCCGGGCGTTCGAAGAAGCTCTGGTCGGTGTCCTCGCCGCCCTCATGATCGAGCGCGCGGACGGTGAAGGCCACGTCCTCGCGCGCCGGGCCCTGGGCGGGTGCGGCGACGAACACGCGGGTGCGGGCGACCTGGTCGGCCGGGACCTTCAGCCGGACGACCGAGCCGGCGGTCTCACGAGTGCCGCCGTCGTTCCACATGGCTGCGCCTGTCAGGCCGGAGAGATGGATCTCCACCTCGCGCGGGCGGTTCTCCATGTTGCGGACCTTGATCGTGTAGTTGTTGCGGATGCTGCCGTCCGACAGGCGGACGTAGAGCGGGTTGCGGGTCTGGCTGACCGACAGGTCGATGCGGGTGCGGGTGCCGAGCGCAAACAACATGCCGATGCCGATCCCGGCCCACACCAGCGTGTAGAGGATCGTGCGCAACCGCAGCAAGCGGCGGAAGGGGTGAACCGGCTGGCCGCCCTCGCTTGCGATCTGTTCGTCGGCCATGGTGCTGTAGCCGATCAGCCGGGGCGGGCGGCCGATCTTTTCCATGATCTGGTCACAGGCATCGATGCACAGGCCGCAGGTGATGCAGCCGATCTGGCTGCCGTTGCGGATGTCGATGCCGGTCGGGCACACGGCCACGCAGGCGTTGCAATCGATGCAGTCGCCGATGCGCGGGGTTTTCTGCGGATCGGCGGCAAGCGCGACCAGGGAGGGCACGCCCGCCTGCGGCTCCGCGCCCTGGTCCGCGACCTCGGGGCGGCGCACGGCCGGGGCGGCGCGCTTGAGGCCGTGGGTCCGCGGCTCACCACGCCAATATTTATAGGTGACCAGCAGCGACTTTTCGTCGAGCATCGCCCCCTGAATGCGCGGCCAGGGGCACATGTAGATGCACACCTGCTCGCGCATCAGGCCGCCCAGCACATAGGTGGTGCCGGTGAGGATCGCGATCGTCAGATAGGCGGGAAGCGGTGCCTCGCCGGTGACGACCTGGCCGAACAGGCGAGGCGCATCGTCGAAGTAGAAGATCCAGGCGCCGCCGGTTGCGACCGCGATCAGCAGCCAGATGCCGTGCTTGGTGACGCGCTTGGCGAGCTTGGCGGCGCTCCAGGGTGCCTTTTGCAGCCGGATCTGGGCGTTGCGGTCGCCTTCGATGAAGCGCTCGACGTGGACGAACAGGTCGGTCCACACCGTCTGCGGGCAGGCATAGCCGCACCAGGCGCGGCCGACGGCCGACGTCACCAGGAACAGGCCGATGCCGGCCATGATCAGGAGGCCGGCGACATAATAGAACTCGTGCGGCCAGATCTCGATCGAGAACATGAAGAAGCGGCGGTGGGCGATATCGACCAGCACGGCCTGGTCGGGGGCATAGGGCCCCCGATCCCACCGCAGCCACGGCGTCACATAATAGATCGTCAGGGTGACGAGCATCGCCGCCCACTTCAGGCGGCGATAGCTGCCGTCGACCGCCTTCGGGAAGATTTTCGCGCGAGCCTCAAACAGCTTCTGCTTGGGGCCGGCGAGGTCGTCAGGGTTGGACATTTCGCGGTTGCGCGACCGGTGTGGCCGCCTCCGGGTTGGACGTGGCGGCAGCAACGGCTGCCGGCGTCTCGGGTACGAACGCCTCGCCGCCGCCCAGCGAATGGACATAGGCCGCGAGCATTTTCATGGTCACCGGGTCGAGGCGGTGGCCCCAGGCGGGCATCACGCCGTAGCGCGAGTTCGTCACGGTCTGGGTCAGCGAATCCCGGTCGCCGCCGTAGAGCCAGATGCCGTCGGTCAGGTTCGGCGCACCGAACTCGCGCAACCCCTTGCCCTGCGGTCCGTGGCAGGCGACGCAGTTGTTCTCGAACAGGGTCGCGCCGCGGCGGGCTGCTTCGCTTGGCTTTTCCTGATGGGAAATGACGCGGACGTAGCTGACCACGTCCTGCACTTCGGCAGGCTGCAGGAGGCCGTCGCGACCGAAGGCCGGCATCACCGAGGTGCGGGTTTCGTCATTGCCCGGCTGCCGGATGCCGTTCACCAGCGTCTGGTGGATGGCCTTGAGGTCGCCGCCCCACAGCCAGTCGTCGTCGTTGAGGTTCGGATAGCCCGTGGTGCCCGCGGCACCGGCGCCGTGGCACTGGACGCAATGGACCTTGAAGGCGGCGCTGCCGCCCGCGACCGCGGTCTGGAACAGCTCGCTATTCTCGGGGAGGCGCTCGATCGGGATGCGGGCCAGCGCCTCTTCGATCGGAGCGCGGCGCACGCCTTCGCGGGCGACCTCCTTTGCGAGCTGCCCGCGGCTGCTCCAGCCGAGCACGCCCGTCGTCGCACGGTCGACCAGCGGCCATGCCGGGTAGAGCACGACATAGACTGCCGCGAACAGGATGCAGGCATAGAAGGTGATCAGCCACCAGCGCGGCATCGGCGTGTCGAGTTCCTCGATGCCGTCCCATTCGTGGCCGACCGTGCTGGTGCCGGTCTTTTCGTCGATCCGCTTGCGCTCAACCATCGGAGCGGTCCTCTTCCTCGAAGATGCTGTGGGCGGCCTGGTCGTGGTGCTTCCCGGCGTCGCGGCGGAACGTCCACCCAACCAGCACGAGGAAGACTACGCTCATGAAGACCAGGCCGTAGCTGTCTGCGAAATGCCGCAGATCGCTGTAGTTCACCGGGGCTGCTCCTGTGCCTCCGCCGACCGGAGATCGACGGTGGTGCCGAGCATCTGGAGATAGGCGACAAGCGCATCCATCTCGGTCAGCCGGTTGGGATCGCCGTCGAAGTCGCGGGCCTGCGCCTTGGGGTAGCGACGGATGAGGTCGCTGGCGTCGCCGTCGGCCAGTGCCTGCTGCTGCAGGTCCTGCTGCGCCTTCTGGATGTCCTCGTCCGTGTAGGGGACGCCGACCCGGCGCATCGCCGTCAGGTGCCTGGTCATGTCGCCGGCGTCAAGATCCCGGTCGGCCATGAAGGCGTAGGGCGGCATGATCGATTCCGGCACCACCGAGCGCGGGTCCTTCAGGTGCTGGACGTGCCATTCATCGGAATAGCGGCCGCCGACCCGGGCCAGATCCGGCCCGGTCCGCTTTGAACCCCACTGGAACGGGTGGTCGTACATGCTCTCTGCCGCGAGGCTGTAGTGCCCGTAGCGCTCGACCTCGTCCCGGAAGGGGCGGATCTGCTGGCTGTGGCAATTGTAGCAGCCCTCGCGGATGTAGATGTTGCGGCCGGCGAGCTCGAGGGGGGTGTAGGGGCGGACCCCCTCCACCTTCTCCACGGTGGAGTCGATCCAGAACAGCGGGGCGATTTCCACGATGCCCCCGATGATCACCACCAGGAAGGACAGGACGCCGAGCAGCGTCACGTTGCGTTCGATCTTCTTGTGATCGAGGAACTTGGAAGCCATCGACCTTGTCCTTACTCGGCGGGAGCGGGCTGGGGGGCGGCGGCGGCGGCGGGCGCGCGCACGATCGGGCGGTCCGCCTCCGGATCATAGGCGGCGTCGCTCATCGGAGCCTCTTCGCGCAGGTCGCCCTTGATCGTCTTGTAGACGTTCCACGCCATCACCAGCGAACCGGCGAGGTAGAACAGGCCACCCACCATGCGGATCACGTAGTAGGGCTTCATCGCGGAGACGACTTCGGCGAAGGCGTAGACGAGGTAGCCGTCCTCCCCATATTCGCGCCACATCAGGCCCTGGGTGATGCCCGCCACCCACATGGAGGAGGCGTAGAGAACGATCCCCAGCGTCGCGAGCCAGAAGTGCCAGTTGACCATCCGCAGCGAGTAGAGCCGTTCGCGACCCCACAGGCGCGGCGCCATGTAATAGACCGCCGAGAAGGTGATCATGCCATTCCAACCGAGCGCACCCGAGTGGACGTGCCCGATGGTCCATTCGGTATAGTGGCTGAGCGAATTGACCGACTTGATCGACATCATCGGGCCTTCGAAGGTCGCCATGCCGTAGAAGGCGAGCGCGAAGACCATCATGCGGATGATCGGGTCGGTACGGATCTTGTCCCAGGCGCCGTTGAGCGTCATCAGGCCGTTGATCATGCCGCCCCAGCTGGGCATCCACAGCATCACCGAGAACACCATGCCGAGCGTCTGCGCCCAGTCGGGCAGCGCGGTGTAGTGGAGGTGGTGCGGACCCGCCCAGATGTAGAGGAAGATCAGCGACCAGAAGTGGATGATCGACAGCCGGTAGCTGTAGACCGGGCGTTCGGCCTGCTTCGGCACGAAATAGTACATCATGCCGAGGAAGCCGGCGGTCAGGAAGAAACCGACCGCGTTATGGCCGTACCACCATTGGGTGAGCGCATCCTGCACGCCCGCAAAGGCGGCATAGGACTTGGAGCCCAGCAGCGAGACCGGCATCGACAGGTTGTTGACGATGTGGAGCATCGCGATGGTGATGATGAAGGCGAGGTAGAACCAGTTGGCCACGTAGATGTGGGGTTCCGACCGCTTCACCAGCGTGCCGACGAAGACGACGAGATAGCAGACCCAGACGAGCGTCAGCCACAGGTCGACGTACCATTCGGGCTCTGCATATTCCTTACCCTCGGTGATGCCGAGGATGTAGCCGGTCGCGGCCAGGACGATGAACAGCTGGTAGCCCCAGAACACGAAGTTCGCGAGCTTGGGCGCGAACAGGCGCGCGCGGCAGGTGCGCTGCACGACGTAGAAGCTGGTCGCGAGCAGCGCGTTGCCGCCGAACGCAAAGATCACCGCCGACGTGTGCAGCGGCCGCAGGCGCCCGAAGGTCGTGAACTCGTTGTTGAGGTTGAGGGCCGGGAAGGGGAGCTGGAGCGCGATGACCACGCCCACCAGAAACCCGACCACGCCCCAGAATACGGTGGCGATCACGCCCCAGCGGATCACGTCGTCATAATAGCGGCTCTGCAGCGCCGCCGGGCCGGCGAAGCGGCCGGGCAGGGCGTTGAAATCGCCCTTTGCCATCGTCAGGAACGATGCGGCCAGCGCCGCGATCGCCATGATCCCCATGTGAACGGCGAAGCCCGCGTCGACGGCCAGCGCCGCGCCGAACAGCGCCAGGATGGCCAGGACCAACCAGGCCCCGGCGTTTGTGATGATATTGTCCATGAGCCCCTCGCTCGAGCAGCCGTTCCAGCTAATGGGGGCCCTCGGCTGCCCGGCCCCCTGCCACATTGATTTCCGTCAAGAAGCGCGGTGTGCGACCGCGGCCCCCTTGGTTGCCGGCCGCTAGGGCCGCTGCACGGTGACATCCTGCGACTGCACCAGCGTCGAGAGCGTTCCGCTGGCGTGGAGGCCGATCATCAACACCAGCCCGATCCAGCTGAGGTTGAAGATGATAACCGCCAGGACGGACCGGCGCGCCCGGCGCCGACGGCCTGTCGGGCGGCTGTTTCCGGCCACGATGTCATTGTCCGGCGTCTGCGCTTCCCGTGCCAATGTATTGGCGTGCAGAAAGGCGAAATAGCCTGAGATCAGGGTCGCCAGGATCAAGAGACCATAGGTGCCCGTGACTATTCCGATCGGCATCGCGACTTCCCCTCTGTGCCAGCAGTCCTGACGCAGATCGGCGCCCGAGATTGCGGATTGGGAATGGCATGACCGGAAGAAATCGGATTTGACGGCGGTCAAACAACGAAGTTTGACGCTCATCAACGAAGCTGCGCGGTCGGTTTTCTAGTCACAGGGTGATCTGGAAGGCCGTGGAACGTCCGCGTCCTTTGCAAGGGGGCGCGTTTTCTCTTCGCGCGGAAGGACTGACCGCCGTGCCGACCTCGCTGCGCAAGTGCCGCCTGTTCGACGCCATCCCTGCGGAGGTGGAGGACCAGGTGCGGCGCGCGGCAAGCGCGCGATCCTACCGCGCAGGCCAGGTCCTGATGTACGAGGAGGATCGGGCCGACCAGTTCCTGCTGGTGACGGACGGCCGCGTGCGGGTGTGGCGGACCTCCACCCAGGGTACGGCGATGACCGTGCACCTGCTCGGCCCGGGCGCCATGCCCGGCTGCGTCGCCGCGTTCCGGGAGGTGCCCTATCCCGCGACGGTCACCGCGTTGAGCGATGTCCGCGCGCTCAGCTGGCCTTCGGAGCGGATGCGGGAGCTGGTGCGGGCGCATCCCGGTCTCGCCGCCAATTTCGTCGAGATGATCGCGGAGCGCAACGAGGAGATGCTGCAGCGCCTCCACGAAGTGTCGACGCTGCCGGTGGCGCAGCGGCTGGCGCGCGCGCTGATCCGGCTTGCAGCCGACGAGGTGCCGGTCGACGGCGCGGTGCAGGTGGGATTGTCGCGCCAGGACCTGGCGGAGCTGACCGCCACCACGCTCCACACCGTCAGCCGGCTGGTGAGCCGGTGGGAGAGGGCGGGCATTGTCGCCGCCGGGCGCAAGCGGGTCCGCATCCTCGATCCCGACCGGCTGCTGGCGGAGGGCGAGGCCGCCGGATAGGTCGGGGTCGGAGCGGGCCGGTTCAGCAGGGCAGGAACATCGCCCGTGCAAAGATTTCCCACCGCTCCTCGAACCGTTCGTTCGAGACATGGACATCGCCGGTCGCAAGGTCGGACCGCCGCGCGCCGCCGTCGATGAGGTCGACCAGAACCTCGCAGATTTTTGCTGGATCGCCAGGGCGGATGCAGCCGGCCGCCTGTGCCTGCTCGATCCGTTCGCGCAAGGGTGCGTTGGCGACCTTGCCCCACTCGCCCAGCTTGCGGCGCATGTCGTCGGAGAAGGCGCCTTCGGCGTGGAGGAACGACACGAAGGCGACGTCCTCTGGCGTGATGCACGACTGGAAGAAGCGGCGGGCCACCTCCTTGAGTGCCAGGATCGGGTCTTCCGCCGCGGTGTCGGTGCTGGGGACGGAGCGCATTTCCGCTTCGAAGCGGGACAGATCGCGCTCGACGACCGCCTCCAGCAGCGCTGCCTTGCTGGGGTAGCGGCGGTAGATCGTGTGCTTGGTGACGCCGACGGCGGTGGCGATCTCGTCCATCGACGCGCCTGATATTCCTTGCCGACAGAAGGCGTTGCGTGCACCCTCCAGCACCCGGTCATTGATCGCGGCGGCTTCTTCGCGTGTCGGACGGCCGGCGCCCCGGCGTTGACCAGATTTCAATTCGGTAGCTCCAGGCTTCGCTGAGAACTGCCGTACTGCATCGGCGATTAAAATGCACGGTTCAGTTGATTTATCTGTTCGGAGCGGTACAGAAGCGCCGCCTGCTCGGGCTGCCCTCATGGAGAATCGTTTGTGATCATCGCCCCCTCCTTCGGCCGGCCCGGCCGGACGCTGGTCGTCGCCGTCAGCGCGCTTGCGCTCGCTTCGTGTGGCAGTGGCGGCGACAGCGCCCAGCAGCCGGCAGCGCCGCCCCCGACCCTGGTCACCGCCGTCACCGTACGTGCCGAAGCCGTCCCGAACATCGTGGACCTGCCCGGCCGCATCGAGGCGATCCGGTCGGCCGAGGTGCGCGCGCGGACCGACGGTATCATCGAGCGCCGCCTGTACCAGGAGGGCACCGATGTGAAGGAGGGCACGCCGCTGTTCCGCATCGATCCGCGGGACCGCCAGGCCGCCGTCCAGCAGGCGCAGGCCGCCGTGCAGCGTGCCGAGGCTACGCGCCTGAACGCGCGCCAGGTCGTGGATCGCTATCGGCCGCTCATCAACGAGCGGGCGGTGAGCGCACAGGAATTCGAGGCGGCACAGGCGACGCTTCGCCAGGCGGAGGCGAGTGTTGCCGACGCCCGCGCGACGCTGACGCGCGCGCAGCTGGAGCTGAGCTATACCACGGTGCGGGCGCCGATCAGCGGCCGCGTCGGCCGGGCGCAGGCGACCGAGGGCGCGCTGGCGAGCGCTGCCCAGGCCACCCCGCTGACGACGATCGAGCAGCTCGACCCAGTCTATGCCGTGTTCTCGCAGTCGAGCTCTGAATTGCAGACGCTGCTCAGCCAGGCACGTGCCGGCCAGATCAAGCTTCCGACGCTGACCGGTGTCGAGGTGCGGCTGGTCCTGGAAAGCGGTGAGGAATATGGGCCGATCGGCCGGTTGAACTTCGCCGGCCTGACCGTCGATCCCGAGACCGGCAGCCAGGTGCTGCGCGCAAGCTTCCCCAACCCCGAACGCCGCCTGCTGCCCGGACAGTTCGTCCGCGGCCGGCTGTTGGCGGGCACGATCGACGGCATCACGGTGCCGCAGCGTGCCGTCCAGATCAACGGCAGCAACGCCGCCGTGTCCGTCGTCGGGCAGGATGGCAGCGTCAGCGTCCGTCCGATCCAGCTGGGCGGCCAGACCGGCGGCAACTGGATCATCCGCTCTGGCCTGAAGCCCGGCGAGCGCGTCATCGTCGACGGCTGGCAGAAGGTGCAGCCGGGCGGCAAGGTGCGCGTCGAGGAGCCCAAGCCTGCGGCGGCTGGCGCCGGGCGTCCGGCCGGCCAGCCCGGCCAGGGCGGCACGGCTGCCCAGCCCGGTCAGCCCGGCCAACCCGGCGCCGCCAGCAGCCCGGCATCGGGACGCTGATCGATGGATCGCTTTTTCGTCTACAAGCCGGTCTTTGCGTGGGTCATCGCGGCCTTCATCGCGCTGGCCGGGATCATCGCGCTCCGCGGGCTGCCGATCGAGCAGTACCCGCAGGTCGCGCCGCCGGCGCTGAACCTGGCGTTCACCTATAACGGCGCTGATGCCGAGACGCTCGACCGCAACGTGACCTCGGTCATCGAGCGCGAGATGAACGGCATCGACGGGTTCCTGTACATGAACTCGGTCAGCCGATCGAACGGCACCGCCCAGATCACGCTGACGTTCGAGTCCGGGACCGACCTGAACGATGCGCGCGTCGAGGTGCAGGATCGCCTGAACCGGGCCGAACCGCGCCTGCCGGAGGACGTCCGCCGGCTGGGCATCCAGATCACCGACAACACCTCGGGCTTCCTGATGGTGGTGGCGCTCACCTCCAAGACCGGCAACATCCCGGTCGTGGAGCTGGGCAACTATGCCTCCAACAACATCGTCAACGAGCTTCGCCGTGTGCAGGGCGTGGGCGACATCCAGTTGTTCGGTTCGCAATATGCGATGCGCATCTGGCTCGATCCCGAAAAGCTCGCGGGGTACAGCATCTCGCCGTCCGAAGCGCTGGCGGCGGTGCAGGAGCAGAACAGCCAGACCGCGGGCGGCAGCCTGGGCGATCAGCCGATCACGCGCGAGGCGGAGTTCGCCGCCAAGATCGTGACCCAGAACCGCTTCACCGACGTGGAGCAGTTCAAGAACATCATCGTCCGCTCCAACACCGACGGCGCGACCATTCGCCTGCGCGACGTGGCGAGGGTGGAGCTCGGCGCCGAAAGCTATGGCTTCAAGGCGATGCTGAACGGTCGCGAGATCGCCGGCATGGGCGTGCAGCTGGCGACCGGCGCGAACGCCGTCGCCACCGCGGAGGCGGTGCGCAAGCGCCTGGACGAACTGCAGGCGAACTTCCCGCCCGACATGGAATGGAAGGTGCCGTTCGACACGACGCCGTTCATCAACGCGTCGATCGACAGCGTCATCCACACGCTGGTCGAGGCGATGATCCTGGTGTTCATCGTGATGTTCGTGTTCCTGCAGAACTGGCGTGCGACGATCATCCCGGCGGTTGTGGTCCCGATCGCGCTCGCGGGCGCGTGCCTGGGCCTCTACCTCTTCGGCTTCTCGATCAACACGCTGTCGCTGTTCGGCATGGTGGTGGCGATCGGCATCCTCGTCGACGACGCCATCGTCGTCGTGGAGAACGTCGAACGCATCATGGCGGAGGAGGGGCTGAGCCCCCGCCGGGCGACCGTGAAGGCGATGGGCCAGATCCGTGGCGCCATCATCGGCATCACGCTGGTGCTGATCGCGGTGTTCGTGCCGATGGCGTTCTTCCCCGGTTCGACCGGCGGCATCTATCGCCAGTTCTCGGTCACGCTGGCCGTGTCGATCTTCTTCTCGGCCGTGCTGGCGCTGACGCTGACCCCGGCGCTTTGCGGCCAGCTGCTGAAGCGCGACGAGGCGCATCTGCCGGGCGAGCATCCGCCGGAGCCGAAGCCCGGCTGGCGGGGCATCCCGCAGCGGTTCTTCAACTGGTTCAACAACCGCTTCGGTCGCGCCACCAATCGCTATGGCCGGACCGTCGGCACGATGCTGTCGCGGCCGGTGCGCTGGATGGCGGTGTTCGCCGTCGTCCTGGCGGTGACGGTGCTGATGTTCCTGCGCCTGCCCGGCGGCTTCCTGCCGACCGAGGACCAGGGCTATTTCATGGTCAACTATGACGCGGCACCCGGTGCCACGATGCAGCGGACGGAAGAGGCAGTCCGGACCACGGAAGCGTTCCTGAAGGAGCAGCCGCAGGTTCGGAACATCGTTTCCATCATCGGCTTCAACTTCTTTGGCCAGGGACAGGCCGCGGCCTTGTCGTTCATCGACCTGCAGCCGTGGGACGACCGCAAGGGCAAGGAAAACTCGGTCGACGCCATCATCGGCAAGACGTTCGGCTTCGTGTCGGGCATCGCGTCGGCGACGGTGTTCCCGCTGAACCCGCCGGCGATCCAGTCGCTGGGCAACGCGACCGGTTTCTCGATGAAGATCGAGGACCGCAGCGGTACCAACCGTGAAGCGCTGCTGGCCGCTCGCGGCGCGATCCTTGCCAAGGCATCCCAGAGCAAGGTGCTCGCCGGTGTCCGGCCGGAAGGCCAGGGCGATGCGCCGCAGCTGTATGTCGATATCGACCGGGTCGGCGCACGCGCGCTGGGCCTGTCGATCGCGGACGTGAATGCGACGCTGTCGATCACCTTCGGCTCTGCCTATGCCAACGACTTCAGCCGCGAAGGCAATGTGCTGCGCGTCTATCTGCAGGCGGAAGCCTCGCAGCGCATGAAGCCGGAAGACGTGCTGAACCTGCGTGTCCGCAACACGGCCACGGGGGACATGGTGCCCTTCTCGGCGTTCACGACGGTTCGCTGGACCTCGGGCCCGCAGCAGCTGGACCGCTACAACGGCTATCCGGCGGTCACGATCTCTGGCCAGGCGGCGCCGGGCCAGTCGTCCGGCGCTGCGCTGGAAGAGATGGAGAAGATCGCGGGCGAGGTGCTGAAGGGCAGCCTGGCGTATGAGTGGACGGGCACCGCCTATGAAGAGAAGCAGGCGGGCGGCCAGATCGGCCTTCTGCTCGGCCTCTCGATGGTGGTGGTCTTCCTGTTGCTCGCCGCGCTCTACAACAGCTGGCCGATCCCGCTTGCGGTGTTGCTGGTGGTTCCGTTCGGCGTGCTCGGCGCGGTGATCTTCACCTCGCTGCGCGGGCTGTCGGCCGACGTCTACTTCAACGTGGGGCTGATCACGATCATCGGCCTTGCAGCGAAGAACGCCATCCTGATCGTGGAATTCGCGATCGAGGATGAGCGCGACGGCAGGACCGCGGAAGAAGCCACGACGGAAGCGGCACGCCAGCGACTGCGGCCGATCCTGATGACCAGCTTTGCCTTCATCCTTGGCATGGTGCCGCTGGTGATCGCGACCGGGCCGGGCGCGGCAAGCCGCCACGCCGTCGGTACGGGCGTGATGGGCGGCATGATCACCGCGACGCTGCTGGGCATCTTCTTCACGCCGGTGTTCTACATCGCGGCGAAGAAGTGGCTGGCCCGCGACCATGACTATGAGGCGTGGGACGCGCGCGAGGAGGCGGAGGAAGCCCGCCGCCACGCCGAACGCGACGGCCCCGCCGGGGAGCCCAAGAATGCGTAAGCTCGTCACCGCCCTAGCGGCGACCACCATGCTCGCGGGGTGTAACTTCGCACCCCAGTACCGGCAGCCGGTGACACCCGTGTCCCAGACCTTTCCCGAGGCGGTTGCCGCCACCCCGGGGAGCCGCCTGGCCACCGAACTCGGCTGGCGGGAGTTCTTCGGCGATGCGCGGCTGGAGACGTACATCGCCGCTGCGCTCGCGAATAACCGCGACCTCGCGCAATCGGTCGCCCGGATCGCGCAGGCACGCGCGCAGTATCGGATCACCGATGCCCAGCGCCTGCCCGAACTCGGCCTGCAGAGCCGTGCCACGCGCACGCGCACGCCGCTCAACTCGCTGGGCTTTGGCGATGCGCTTGGCGGCGGCACCGGCGACGGGGAGCAGGCGGCAGGGCCGGATGCGATCGAGATCACCCAGCTCAACGTCGGCGTGGCGGTCACGTCGTTCGAGATCGACTTCTGGGGGCGGGTCCGCAACCTGAGCGATGCCGCACGGGCACGCTATCTCGCGACCGTGGAGGCCGAGCGTGCCTTCCGCCTGTCGCTGGTGAGCCAGGTGGCCGCGACCTATCTGACGATCCGTGCGGGCGAGGAGCGCATCGCGCTTGCCGAGCGCACGTTGCAGGGTCGTCGGGAAGGGCTGCGGATCGCGCGGCTGCGGATGGAGCGGGGCGTGACCTCGACCGTCGACTTCGACCAGTCGGCCGTGCTCGTGACGCAGGCGGAAACGGAGCTTGCCGAGCTTCAGCGCACCACCGGACAGGCCGAGAACCTGCTGACGGTGCTGATCGGCGGCCCCCTGAACGGGCCGCTGCCGGAGGCGCGGCCGCTCAGCCAGTCGGCGCAGTTCAACGCGATCGACCCGGGGCTTCCTTCGGCGCTGCTGGTCAACCGCCCCGACATTCTGGGTGCGGAGCTGCAGCTGCGCGCCGCCAATGCCGACATCGGCGCGGCGCGTGCGGCATTCTTCCCGAACATCTCGCTGACCGGCAACTACGGGTTCGCGTCGCCGGACCTGGGCGACCTGTTCCGCGGCGGCGCCCAGGCCTGGTCCTTTGGCGGGGCGCTGAACCTGCCGATCTTCGACTGGGGCCGGCGCGAGGCGAACCTGCAACTCAGCCGCGCACAGGCGGACGAGCTGGTCGCGTCGTACCAGCGCACGGTGCAGGAAGCGTTCCGCGAAGTCGCCGATGCGCTGGTGGCGCGTCGCCGTTATGCCGAGCAGATTACCGCCCAGACCCGGGCAGTGGAGGCGCAGCGCCGCCTCGCCCGCACGGCACAGCTGCGCTACCAGAACGGCATCTCGATCTACCTCGAGGTGCTGGACGCCGAGCGCAACCTGTTCGCGGCCGAGCAGCAGCTGATCGCGCTGCGCAGTGCCGAGCTCCAGAACGGGGTCTCGCTCTATGTGGCGCTGGGCGGCGGTATCCGCGAGGTCGCCACCCAATAGCCAAGGGGGCGCTTCCCCGGAGATAGCAATGCACGGCCGGTGCGGGATGAACCTCCCGCACCGGCCGTTTTGCATTGGGTGGGAATCGTCGGACGACGGGGAAGGGTGTTGCCTCGCCCGCGGGAGCGCATCGGGCGCCCGGCCTTGCCAGAGCGGAGCAAAGAAAAAGGCGGCGGGGATCGCTCCCCGCCGCCTCTTCGTACCAGTCTTGCGAACCGGCCTCAGTCGAGGCGACGGGCCAGTTCGCGGTTGAGGGCAAGGGCAACGAGCGTGCCGATCGCGCCCGACAGCAGGTAACCGCCGGCCGCGATGAGGCCGAAGGTCTCTGCCAGCCACAGCGCTGCGAACGGCGCGAAGCCGGCGCCGAACAGCCATGCGAGGTCCGAGGTCAGCGCCGCACCCGTGTAGCGCGCGCGCTTCGGGAAGTTGCTGGTGACGGCACCCGAGGACTGGCCGAACGACAGGCCGAGCAGGATGAAGCCGACGATCATGAACACCGTCTCACCGACCTCGCCGCCGTTCAGCAGCAGGGGGGCGACGCAGGCGAAGATCGCGATGGCAGCAGCGGTGTAGCCGAGCACCGAGCGGCGACCGATGCGGTCCGCGAGCAGGCCCGAGCAGATGATCGCCAGCACGCCAAAGGCGGCGCCGACCATCTCGATCACCAGGAAGCGGGTGATGCTCTGCTGCGTGAACACCGCGACCCACGAAAGCGGGAACACGGTGACCATGTGGAACAGCGCAAAGCTCGCCAGCGGTGCGAATGCGCCGATGACGATGTTGCGCCACTGGCTCTTGAGCGTGGCAGGAACCGGCGACGCCGTCAGTTCGCGAGACTTGAAGAGCTCGGAATATTCGGGCGACGCGACCATGCGCAGACGGGCAAACAGTGCCACGACGTTGAGCGCAAAGGCCACGAAGAACGGATAGCGCCAGCCCCAGCTGAGGAAATCCTCTGAGTCGAGCGTGCCCAGGAAGAAGGCGAACAGCGCGCTCGCCACGATCAGGCCGATCGGGGCGCCGAGCTGCGGCACCATCGCATACCAGCCGCGCTTGTGCGGGGGTGCGTTGAGCGCGAGCAGCGACGCAAGGCCGTCCCAGCTGCCGCCCAGAGCGACGCCCTGGCCGATCCGGAAGATCGCGAGCAGAACCGCCGAGGCAGCGCCCACCTGCGCATAGCTGGGCAGGAACGCCACCGAGACGGTGGAGGTGCCGAGCAGGAAGAGCGCGATCGTCAGCTTGGTGCTGCGGCCGTAGCGCCGGTCGATCGCCATGAAGATCTGGCTACCGATCGGGCGCGCGATAAACGCGAGGGCGAAGAGCGCGAACGAGGCGAGCGTGCCCTGTACCGGCTCCATATAGGGGAAGACGAGCTTCGGGAACACGAGCACCGAGGCGATCGCGTACACGAAAAAGTCGAAGAATTCCGAGGTGCGCCCGATGATCACGCCGACGGCGATCTCTCCCGGGTGCACGTCATCGTGGCCGCTGGAATTCACGGCGCGGGCATCGCGCTCCAATTGCGCGGACGAGGCATGGGCCTGAGCCATTACGTATTCAACTCTCCGAACGTTCGTGGCCCCGATAGGCTGCGGGGCGCCGAACGGGGATAGGACAAATTGTCCTATTCCGCATGTGCGAACAGAGGGCTAGGCGCCCCGGTGATGTCCCGCCTATTGCCCTCTGTTGCCGCGCGATGCGGCATGAGCCTGCCGCTCGTCGCCCTTCTTGGAGGTTGCGACATGGTGGTGTTGAACCCCTCTGGCGACGTGGCGCGTCAGCAAGGCGACCTGATCCTGTGGTCGACCGGGCTGATGCTGCTGATCATCGTCCCGGTGATGGTGCTGATCGTCCTGTTCGCGTGGCGCTATCGCGCCAGCAACAAGGATGCCGAGTATAAGCCGGATTGGGACCACTCGATCATGCTCGAGCTGGTGATCTGGTCGGCGCCGCTGCTGATCATCATCGCGCTGGGCGCGCTGACGTGGACCTCGACCCATCTCCTCGATCCCTATCGCCCGCTCAGCCGAATCTCCGCCGACCAGCCGATCAAGCCGAACACGAAGCCCCTGCAGGTGCAGGTCGTGTCGCTCGACTGGAAGTGGCTGTTCATCTACCCCGAGCAGGGCGTGGCGACGGTCAATGAACTGGTCGTGCCCGTCGGCCGCGAAGTCGAGTTCCGGCTGACCTCGTCGAGCGTGATGAACGCCTTTTACGTGCCGGCGATGGCAGGCATGATCTACACCATGGCCGGCATGGAGACGAAGCTCCACGCGGTGCTGAACAAGCCTGGCCAGTTCCAGGGCATGTCGTCGAACTACAGCGGCGCGGGCTTCAGCCAGATGCGCTTCATCACCCATTCGGTCGATGATGCAGGCTTCGCGCGCTGGGTGTCGGAGACGAAGACGTCCAAGACCCCGCTCGACGCGGCGACCTATCTCAAGCTCGAAAAGCCGTCCGAAAAGGTCCCGCCGATGCACTTCGGCAGCATCGAGAAGGGCCTGTTCGATCGCATCGTCCAGATGTGCCCGGATCCCAAGCGTCCGTGCGACAGCCACATGGGTCACGGCATGAGCCACGGCGGCCAGCCCGGCGTGAACAATCGTGCGGCCCAGCCCGGCGAGCCCGAGGGTGCGCTCTTCAAGGAAAATGAAGAGAAGCATGGTGGCGAACACCAGTCGCACCCGACCGGCCCGGCCGAGGGCACGCGGGATCCCGGATCCCCGGCCAATCGCAATATGACCCAGCTTCTTCGCCCCCGCACCCCGGGCGCGAGCGCGGCCGACCGCGCATAAAGGCCGAACCATGTCAGACAGCATACTCAAGACCATCTTCGGGCGATTGACGCTCGAAAGCTTCCCGATCCACGAACCGATCCTGATCGTCACCTTTGCGGTGGTGATGCTGGGTGGCTTCGCGCTCGTGGCGGCGCTCACCTATTTCAAGCTTTGGGGCTATCTCTGGAAGGAGTGGTTCACCACGGTCGACCACAAGCGCATCGGGATCATGTACATCATCCTGGCGCTGATCATGTTCCTGCGCGGCTTTGCCGACGCGATCATGATGCGTCTCCAGCAGGCCATGGCCTTTGGGGGTAGCGAGGGCTATCTGAACGCCCATCACTTCGACCAGGTTTTCACCGCCCACGGCGTGATCATGATCTTCTTCGTGGCGATGCCGTTCGTCACGGGCCTCATGAACCTGGTGGTGCCGTTGCAGATCGGCGCGCGCGACGTGTCGTTCCCGTTCCTGAACAACTTCAGCTTCTGGATGACGGCGTTCGGCGCGGTGCTGGTGATGATGAGCCTGTTCGTGGGCGAGTTCGCGCGCACGGGCTGGCTGGCGATGGCCCCGCTGTCGGGCCTCGATTATTCCCCGGACGTCGGCGTCGACTATTATATCTGGTCGTTGCAGGTCGCCGGCGTCGGTACCTTGCTGTCGGGCGTCAACCTGATCGCGACCATCGTGAAGATGCGCGCGCCGGGCATGTCGCTGATGAAGATGCCGATCTTCGTCTGGACCTCGCTTGCCACCAACATCCTGATCGTTGCCGCCTTCCCGGTCCTGACCGCGGTGCTCGCGCTGCTGTCGCTCGATCGCTACGTCGGCACCAACTTCTTCACGAACACCCTCGGCGGCAACCCGATGATGTACGTGAACATGATCTGGATCTGGGGTCACCCGGAGGTCTACATCCTGATCCTGCCGGCGTTCGGCATCTTCTCGGAAGTCACCTCGACCTTCTCGGGCAAGCGCCTGTTCGGCTACACGTCGATGGTCTACGCGACCCTCGTCATCACGATCCTGTCGTACCTCGTCTGGCTCCATCACTTCTTCACGATGGGCTCGGGCGCGAGCGTGAACTCCTTCTTCGGCATCACGACGATGATCATCTCGATCCCGACGGGTGCGAAGATCTTCAACTGGCTGTTCACCATGTACAAGGGGCGCGTGCGCTTCGAACTGCCGATGATGTGGACGATCGCATTCATGCTGACGTTCGTGATCGGCGGCATGACGGGCGTCATCCTGGCGGTGCCGCCGGCCGACTTCGTCCTCCACAACTCGCTGTTCCTGGTGGCGCACTTCCACAACGTGATCATCGGCGGCGTGCTGTTCGGCCTGTTCGCAGGCGTGAACTACTGGTGGCCGAAGGCGCTGGGCTTCCGCCTCGACCCGTTCTGGGGGAAGATCAGCTTCTGGTGCTGGGTCATCGGCTTCTGGGTCGCGTTCGCGCCGATCTATATCCTGGGCCTGATGGGCGTTACCCGCCGCCTGCGCGTGTTCGACGATCCGTCGTACCAGATCTGGTTCGTCATCGCAGGTTTCGGCGCGGCACTGATCGCCGTCGGCATTCTCGCCATGCTGATCCAGTTCGGTGTCAGCATCCTGCGTCGCGACCAGCTGCGGGACGTGACGGGCGATCCCTGGGGTGGCCGTACGCTGGAGTGGGCGACCTCGTCGCCGCCGCCGGCCTACAACTTCGCGTTCACGCCCGTCGTCCACGACCTGGACGCCTGGTACGACATGAAGAGCCGCAACGCCGTTCGTCCGACCGGTGGCTACCGCGCCATCCACATGCCCAAGAACACGGGCGCCGGTATCATCGTCGCCGCACTGTCCGCGGTCTGCGCGTTCGGCATGATCTGGTACATGTGGTGGCTGGCCGCCCTCGGGCTGCTGGGTGTGATCGCAGCGACGATCATCCACAGCTTCAACTATGACCGGGACTTCTACATCCCGGCCGAAGAAGTAGCCGCCACCGAGGAGGCCTACCGGCGTCAGCTCGCCGCGGCAGGAGCAGCATAACGATGGCCGAGGCCACGATTCCGCCCGGCGCCGAGGCGCCCATGTTCTACGAGACGGACGAGCATCATCACGACGCCGGGGCCAGCACCATGCTGGGCTTCTGGATGTACCTGATGAGCGACTGCCTCATCTTCGCGATGCTGTTCGCCTGCTACGGGGTGTACAGCGGCAGCCTGGCCGGCGGTCCTGGACCGCAGGACCTGTTCGACCTGAAGCTGGTGGCGCTCAACACCGCCATGCTGCTGCTGTCGTCGATCACCTATGGCTTCGCGATGATTTCGGCCGGCGAGAAGAACAAGCGGGGCACGCTCGGCTGGCTCGCCGCGACCGGCCTGTTCGGTCTCGCGTTCCTTGCCATCGAGCTCTACGAATTCTCGCACCTTCTCCATGTGGGTGCGGGTCCGTGGCGCAGTGCATTCCTGTCGGCGTTCTTCACGCTGGTCGCTACCCACGGCCTGCACGTCACCTTCGGCATCATCTGGCTGGTGGTGTTGATGGTCCAGGTGAGCCGCGGCGGCCTGATCGCCGCCAACCAGCGCCGGCTGCAGTGCCTGTCGCTGTTCTGGCACTTCCTTGACGTCGTCTGGATCGGCGTCTTCACCTTTGTCTATCTGTTGGGAGTGCTGCGATGAGCGCGGAACCCGTCGCCCATCACGCCAGCGGCGAGGCCCATGGCACGCGTCGCGACTATGTGATCGGCTTCCTGCTGTCGGTCGTGCTGACCGCGATCCCCTTCGCGCTCGTCATGACCGACGCCATTTCCGACCCGCGCTGGACCGCCGGCATCGTGACCGCGATGGCGATGGTGCAGATCGTGGTGCACATGATCTACTTCCTGCACATGAACACCAAGTCCGAGAGCGGCTGGACGATGATGGCGTTGATCTTCACGGTCATCATCGTCGTGATCGTCGTCGCGGGCTCGCTGTGGGTCATGTACCACATGAACCTCAACATGATGCCTGACATGGCGTCCGAGGCCATGGGATCGATGTGACCCGGCGTGTCGCCCGGCTCGCGCTGGGCACGCTAATCTGCCTCGTCTTTGCCGCGCTGGTCGCGCTGGGCGTATGGCAGCTGGAACGCCGCAGCTGGAAGCTGGCGTTGATTGCACAGGTGGAGCAGCGCTTGCATGCTCCACCTGTCGCAGCCCCCGGGCCCGACCGCTGGCCCGACATCGGGGATCGGGACTCCTATACCCGCGTCGTCGCCCAGGGCCGCTACCGTGCCGGTGCCGACACCTTCGTCCAGGCGACCACTGCGCTGGGTGGCGGCTATTGGGTATTGTCCCCGCTCGACACTGGCGCGTTCACCGTCCTCGTCAACCGCGGCTTTGTCCCGCCCGAGATGCGGGGCAAGGCGCCGCCGCCCAAAGGCCCGGTCCGGGTCGAAGGGCTGCTTCGCGTGACCGAGCCCGAAGGCGCGTTCCTGCGCAGCAATGATCCCGCGTCGGGCCGCTGGTATTCCCGCGACGTCGCCGCGATCGCCGCCGAGCACCGCCTTTCGAACGTCGCGCCCTATTTCATCGACGCGAGCGGACCGAAGACAGGCTTTCCGCGTGGCGGATTGACGGTGGTGCGGTTCCGGAACAATCATCTGGGCTACGCCTTGACCTGGTTCGGGCTGGCAGCCGGCTTGCTCGTCATGGTGTTCATCGTCCGGCGCATGGGGAAGGGAGCCGCGGCAGACACCGAATGACGCGCGGCATCGTCTTTCTCTCGGACCTCGATGCGGGGAGCCGGAACCAGCGGCTTCTGGTCCAGCTGCGCTGGATCGCCGTCGGCGGGCAGCTTGCCGCGATCCTGGGTGCGCACTTCGGGTTCGGCATCGCGCTTCCGATCGAACCGATGCTGGCGGCGCTCGCCGTATTGGTCGCGCTCAACCTGGTCGCCATCTTCACGCGCGGCCGCCCTACGACCAACGCGCAGATGTTCGCCTCGCTGTTGGTGGATGTCGCCGTGCTGACGGTGCAGCTGTACCTGTCGGGCGGATCGACCAACCCGTTCGTGACGCTTTACCTGTTGCAGGTGGTGATCGGCGCGGTCCTGCTCTCGGTATGGTCGAGCTGGGCGCTGGTCGCGATCACCAGCCTGTCGTTCGCGGCACTGGCGGTGGCGCACCGGCCGCTCGCGCTGCCGGCGGAACTCGCAAGCGAACTGTCGCCCGCGTTCATGGCGGCCAACTGGTTCAACTTCACCCTGACCTCGATCCTGTTGGTGGCATTCGTCACGCGAATGGCGCGCAACGTCCGCGATCGCGACGCGCACCTGGCCGCGATCCGGCAGCGCGCAGCCGAGGAGGACCACATCGTGCGCATGGGGTTGCTGGCAAGCGGCGCCGCGCATGAGCTCGGGACGCCGCTCGCGTCGCTTTCGGTGGCGCTGGGGGATTGGCGCCAGGAGCCGGAGATCGCCGGCAGCCCGCGGCTTGCGGCGGAGGTCGACGAGATGCGGGACGAGATCGCGCGCTGCAAGAGGATCCTGAGCGGCGTGTTGTTCGCGGCCGGCGAGGTGACCGGCGAGGCGCCGGTGCGCACCAGCCTTCGCCGCTTCCTGGAAGGGGTCGTCGACGACTGGCGGCGCAGCGGCCCCGCGCCGCTGACGTTCGAGAACCGGGTCTCGCCCGACCGCCTGATCGTGGCCGATCGCGCGCTGGCGCAGGCGCTCACCAACCTGTTCGACAATGCGGCAGAGGCGGGTGCGGGCGCCATCACATTGGCAGCGGTGATGGATGGCCCCATATTGATCCTGGCCGTGCGGGACGATGGGCGCGGCTTTCGGGAGGATCTGCTCGCAACCGTGGGCCAGCCCTATCGAAGCAGTAAGGAAGCGGGTGGCCTGGGGCTGTTCCTGGCGACCAATGTGCTGCGCACGCTGGGCGGCACGCTGGAGGTGCACAATCGCGCCGAGGGCGGCGCGGAGGTCGTGCTGGCGCTTCCGATCGCATCGTTGGCGCTGGAGGAACCGGAATGACCGAACGCAGGCTGTTGATCGTGGAGGACGACGCTGTCTTCGCACGCACCCTGGCGCGATCGTTCGAGCGCCGTGGCTATCGGGTCGAGATGACGTCCGACTTCGATGACCTTGCTGCCATCGTCACGAGCTTTGCGCCCGCCTTCGCGGTGGTCGACCTGCGGCTGGGCGGCGCGTCGGGCCTGGCCTGTGTGGAGCAGCTCCATTCCGCCGACCCGGAGATGCGGATCGTTGTCCTCACCGGCTTTGCGAGCATCGCGACGGCGGTCGAGGCGATCAAGCTGGGCGCGACCAACTACCTGACCAAGCCGTCGCACACCGACGAGATCGAGGCGGCGTTCGACCGCTCGGACGGGGATGCGCAGGTGGGGGTTTCCGCCACGCCCACGTCGATCAAGACGGTGGAGTGGGAGCATATCCACCAGACGCTCGCCGCCAGTGACTTCAACGTGTCGGAGGCCGCACGCCGGCTGGGCATGCATCGGCGCACGCTCGCGCGGAAGCTGGAGAAGCGGCACCTTTCCTGATTGAGCGGGCCACCACGCTTGACCATCGCGCCGCGCCTCGCGAGGGCGGGCGGGGTTTAGCGGAGTGAGCGGATTGGATCAGGACAGGGACGCGCGTCACAACGCGAAGATGCGCAAGGTGCAGCTCGCGCGCCAGGCGATGATGGCGACCAAGACGATCGAGAAGGGTCTGCTGATCGTCCACACCGGCCCGGGCAAGGGCAAGACCACGGCTGCGCTGGGTCTTGCCGTCCGTGCCGTCGGCCACGGCATGAAGGTCGGCATCATCCAGTTCGTGAAGGGCGCGATGGATACCGGCGAGAAGGCGGTGTTCGATGCGCTCTCCGATCATGTCGAGTTCCGGCCGATGGGTGAGGGGTTCACCTGGGACACGCAGGACCGCGCCCGCGACATCGCCGTCACGCGCACCGCGTGGGAAGCGGTGAAGCGGATGCTGGAGGATCCAAGCTATGACATGGTCATCGCCGACGAGCTGAACATCGTCCTTCGCTATGACTATCTGCCGGTCGAAGAGGTGCTGGAGGCCGCGGCTGCGCGCGGGCCGATGCAGCATTTCGTCGTCACCGGCCGCAACGCGCCGGCGGCGTTGATCGAGATGGCGGACCTCGTCACCGAGATGACGCAGGTGAAGCATCCCTTTCGCGACGGCGTGAAGGCGCAGGCCGGCATCGAGTTCTGACCGGCGGACGGCGCAAGGCTGCCGTCGCGGAACGCAATTGACCCACCGCCGCGCCGGGACTACCGGGCGGCTTGCGACAGGTTCCCCGGACACGGGGATGAAAAGGGAACGGGAAAACCCCGGCTGCCCCTGCAACTGTACGCGGCGAGCCACCGTGCCACACGCCATTGGGGAGTTTTCCCTGAGAAGGCGGCACGGACCGGCTGTGACCCGCGAGCCAGGAGACCTGCCTGACGCAGTCGTCCTTCGATCGGCCAGGGTGCGCCGACCGGACGGGGAAACCCGAGCGACGACATCGCCAGCCTGCATGTTTGCGGGGGCGAGGGCGTGCGCCTTCTTCCCCTGCAACCAGCGGGCGTTGCATGTTGAAGGGGGTTTTTGTGATCCGAATTCTTGTTCCGTTGCCGCTGTTGTTCTCGCTTCCCGCCGTTGCGCAGGAGGCTTCGCTGCCCGACGTCGCCACCGCGCCCGAGTCCAGCGATATCATCGTCACCGCCAACCGCACGCCGACTGCTTCCGACCGCATCGCCGCCGCCGTCACGGTGATCGACAAGGAAGCGATCGACCAGGCACAGGACCTGAGCGTCGCCAACCTGCTGTTGCGCAGCCCGGGCGTGACGCTGTCGAGCAACGGCGGTTATGGCACCGCGACCTCGGTCCGCATCCGCGGTGCCGAGGGCGACCAGACGGTGGTCGTGATCGACGGCGTCAAGCTCAACGACCCGTCGTCGACGGGTGGCGGCTATAACTTCGCCAATCTTCTGGTCGGCGATGCGTCGCGCATCGAGGTGCTGCGCGGCGTGCAGTCGATCCTGTGGGGCAGCCAGGCGCTGGGCGGCGTGGTCAACGTCGTGACGCCGCTGCCGACATCGAAGCTGGAGGGGAGCTTCGACGTGGAAGGGGGATCGCGCGACACGGTGAGCGCCCGCGCCGCAGTCGGTGGCAGCACCGGCCCGCTCGCCTGGCGGGTCGGCGGCCAGACCTTTACCACGGACGGGATTTCGGCCGTCGCTCCCGCCTTTGGCGGCCGCGAGCGCGACGGCTATCGCAACCGCAGCGCGCAGGGGCGTGCGAAGCTCGACCTGGCGACGGGCGTCAGCGCGGAAGTGCGCGGCTATTACGCCGACGGCCGCGTCGACATCGACGGCTTTGCCGGGGACACGCTGGAGTATTCGCGCAACCGCGAGTTCGTCGGCTATGCGGGCCTGAACGTCGACCTGCTCGGCGGGCGGCTCCGCAACCGCTTCGCCTATGGCTATACCGATACCAACCGCGACAATTTCGATCCGACACGCGAGCGGCCGCAGACGTTCGACGCGGCGGGCCGGAACAACCGGCTGGAATATCAGGGCAGCCTTGCGATCGCGACCGGATGGAATGCGGTGTTCGGGATCGAGAACGAACGCTCGCGCTTCCACTCGGTATCGCCGTCGGCATCGCTTGCCGATCCGCTTCCCGATCCCGCGCGCGGCAAGGCGGAGCTGACCGGCATCTATGGGCAGGTGAACGGCATGGTCATCGACGGGGTGACGCTCACCGCCGGGCTGCGGCACGACGATCACAACCGCTATGGCAGCAAGACGCTGTTCGCCGCGGGCGGTGCCTGGGCGCTGCCTTGGGACATGATGCTGCGCGCCAGCTATTCGGAAGGCTTCAAGGCGCCGACGCTGTACCAGCTCTATTCCGAGTACGGGAACCAGGGGCTGAACCCGGAGCGTGCGCGCAGCTGGGAAGCGGGGGTCGAGCAGCGGCTGTTCGCGCGCGCCGTCACCGTCGCGGCCACGTATTTCGAGCGGCGGACGCGCGACCAGATCGACTATATCGGCTGCGGCGCCACGCCCGACCCGCTGTGCGTGGTGCCGGGCACCGACCTGCCGCGCTGGGGCTATTACGACAATATCGCGCGTGCCTTTGCACGCGGCGTCGAGGCGAACGCCAGTGCGCGGCTTGGCGCCCGGGTGACGGCAGACGGCAACTTCACCTGGACGGAGGCTGAGAACCGCTCGCCGGGCGCAAGCTTTGGCAACTGGCTGCCGCGGCGCCCGCGCTACACCGCCAACGCATCGGCGACTTACCGGCTGCCGAGCGGGTCGTCGCTGGGCGTGGCGCTGCGCTGGGCAGGCAAGAGCTATGACAATGCCGCAAACACCACGCGGCTCGACGATTATACGCTGGTGGACCTTCGCGGCGAGCTTCCGATCAGCCCGAACGTGCGGCTGGTCGCGCGGGTGGAGAACCTGTTCGACGAGAACTATACCACCGTCTACCGCTACGGCACGCTCGGCCGCAGCGTCTATGCCGGCCTGCGCGGCCGCTTCTAGGGGAATGGATGCATGACCGACATTGCTTCATCGCGGCGCGTATCGGCGTCGTGGATCATGCTGCTGACACTGGCGAGCGTCGCGACGACGCTGGTGTTCAAGTGCGCCACCCCGTTCCCCGCGCTCGCGGCGTTGGCCGCTATGTATATGCGGACGCGCGACGGCGTGTCGGTCGCGATCGCAGCCTGGGCGGCGAGCCAGCTGGTCGGCTTTTGCTGGCTGGAATATCCGGTCACGGCGAACAGCCTTGCCTGGGGCGGGGCGATCGGGATCGCCGCATTGGTGGGCGCGCTTGCTGCCCATGCGGCGGCGACACGCGCGCCGCGTTCGTTCGCAGCCCGGCTCGTCCTGGGCTATCTCGCCGCGTTCGTAGCCTTCAAGGTCGCGATCCTGGCGGGGGCGTTCGCGCTTGATGGCGGCTGGGCAGCCTTTGCCGGGGACGTCCTGCTCAGCCAGTTCGTCCGCAATGCAGCAGTCCTTGCGGGGCTGCTGCTTCTCCATCGGTTGCTGACCGCAGCCGGAATGCCCAGCCCGCGATCGGAGTATGTTCTCGCATGATGCTGAAGCCAGTAGCGCCCGGCCCCGCGGTGGTCGCCTGCAACACCTGCCGCCGATCCTCGGACACGGGGGCGGGTGCTGATGCCCGCCGCGACGGGGCGCTGCTGGTGGAAGCCTTGCGCGCCGTGCAGGCAAGCGACCGCAGGTACGAGGGCGTCGCCGTGCAGGAGATGCCGTGCCTGTTCGCATGCACCGATGCCTGCACCGTCCACCTGCGTGGGCCCGACAAGGTCGGATATGTCCTCGGCCGGTTCACACCCGATCAGGAAGCCGCGCGCGCCATCCTGGACTATGCCGTGCTCTATGCCGACAGCGAGGCGGGGCAGGTGCCGTATCGGGATTGGCCGGAAGGCGTGAAGGGGCATTTCCTTACCCGCACCCCTCCCGCCGGGTTTGTCGTCGCATGAGCGGGTTCGACACCGTCGCCGCGTTCGAACGCGCGCTGGGCGAGCTTCGCGAGATCGACGAGACGGCACGAGCGGCGGCGGCCGCACGGCAGGAGGTGCTGACCAAGCCGCGCGGTTCGCTCGGCCGGCTGGAGGAGATCGCGCTCTTCATGGCCGGGTGGCAGGGGCGTGCGCAGCCCCGGCTCGAGCGCGGTCGTGCGGTGGTGTTCGCCGGAAACCACGGCGTCGCGGCGCGCGGGGTGAGCGCGTTCCCGCCGGAAGTCACCGTGCAGATGGTCGCCAATTTCGAAGCGGGTGGCGCTGCGATCAACGCGCTGGCGGGCGCGGCCGGACTGGAGCTGAGGGTGGTGGCGATCGATCTCGATCGTCCGACCGCGGACTTCGTCGAGGCCCCGGCAATGTCCGCGGAAGAATGCCTCGACGCCATCAACCGGGGTGCCGCAGTCGTGGAGCCGGGCATCGACCTGTTGGTCCTGGGCGAGATGGGCATCGCCAATTCGACATCAGCCGCCGCGTTGAGCGCGGCGAGCTTTGGCGGGACCGCTGCGGACTGGGTAGGCCCCGGCACCGGCGTCCATGGCACCGCGTTTCGCGCGAAGCTGGACGCGGTCGACGCGGCGCTGGCGCGGCACTCGATCGACGCGACCAGCGCGTTCGAAATCCTTCGCCGGCTTGGCGGGCGCGAGATCGCCGCGATGGCGGGGGCGGTGCTTGCGGCGCGACAGGCGAGGGTGCCGGTGCTGCTGGACGGGTTCATCTGCTGTTCGGCGGTAGCACCGCTGGCGCGGTTCAGCCCGGAGATCGCGCGCCATTGCCTCGCCGGACATTGTTCGGCGGAGCCGGGCCACGCCCGCATGCTCGGGCGGCTGGAACTCACCCCGATCCTGTCGCTCGACATGCGGCTGGGCGAAGGGAGCGGCGCCGCTGTCGCTGCGGGGATCGTGCGCGCCGCGCTGGCCGCGCACAACCAGATGGCGAGCTTTACCGAGGCGGGTGTCGCGGCGGCGTGACCGTCCCGATCGACTTCCACCTGATGCGCCACGGCGAGCCGGCACTGACCGGACGCCTGCTCGGCAGCACCGATTGTGAGGTCATCCCGGCCGGCATTGCGAAATGTCGTGCGGCGGCGGAGGCCGTGCCGGTGCGGCGGGTCGTCAGTTCCGACCTTCGCCGTGCCGCCGATTGCGGCAAGGCGATCGCGGCGGAGCGGAACCTGTCGCTGCAGGTCGACCCACGCTGGCGGGAACTCGATTTCGGCGAATGGGACGGGCTGTTTGCGTCGGCCGTGGCGCCCGATGCGCTTGCCCGCTTCTGGGAAGACCCCGATGCCGACCCGCCCCCCGGCGGGGAGCGGTGGTCCTCGCTCGTGGCGCGGGTCGGCGAAGCGATCGACGCGATCGACGCCTCTGCGCTGGTGGTGAGCCATGCCGGGGCGATCCGGGCTGCGCTTGTCGCGGCGTGCGGCTTCGATCGGCGGCAAGCCTGGGCATTCGACCTTCCCTATGGGTCGGTGCTGTCGCTCCGCCTGTGGCGGGGGGCGGCGCCTGCTGCCCAGATCACGGCGCTGCGCCCGTGAAGCGGTTGCTGCTCGCCATCGGGTTTCTCACCCGGCTGCCGATTCCGTCGTTTGCTAGCAATACCGACGATTTTGCGGCGACGATCCGCTGGTATCCGGTCGTGGGCCTGATCGTCGGCGCACTGGTAGCGGGCGCGGGCTGGATGGGGGCGCTGATCGATCCCTGGGTCGGCGCGCTTGCGGCGCTCGCGTGCTGGGTGATGGTGACGGGGGCGCTGCACCTGGACGGGCTGGCCGATGTTTCGGACGGTATCGGTGCCGCGCATGGCAATCGCGACCGGCTGCTCGCGGTGATGGCGGATCCGCAGGTCGGCAGCTTCGGCGTGGTCGCGATCGTGTTGCAGCTGCTGGCAAAGCTGGTGCTGCTCCACGCGCTGTCCGGGGACTGGATGGCGCTGGTGCTGGTGCCCTTTGCCGCCCGCATCGGGCCGCTCGCCTGGGCGCGCTGGTTGCCGGCGCTCAAGCCCGGCCTGGGCGCGAGCGTCGCGCGTGCCGTGCGGAAGCGCGACATCCTGGGTTGGGCGCTCGTGCTGGCGGGTGCGTGCGTGGGCGTGCCGGCGCTGATCGCCGCACCGGTGCTGATGCTGGCCGTCGGGATGTGGTTCCGGAGCCGCTTGGGCGGCGTGACCGGCGATGCCCATGGCGCGGGGATCGAAGTGGTGGAAACCGGCCTGTTGCTAGCCGTGGTGGCGATCGGCCAGCTCTGAGAGCGCGAGCAGCGCGTCGATGTCGATGTGGCGTTCGAGCTGCGCTGCGATGGCGTCGAGCGCAGCGTCGATCGACGCGCGGTGATCCGGGCCGCACCCCTCCACGCCAAGCTGCGCAAGCCACGCCCGCCGCTGTTCGGCGAGGGCAAGCAGGCCGTGGACATAGCTTCCGGTCACCAGCCCGTCGGCGCTGACGGCACCGTCGAGACGCCCGTCGTCGAAGCGCGCCGCCGGCCGTTCGGTATCGGGCCCTTCGGTGCGGCCGAGATGCATTTCATAGCCCTCGAACCGCGCACCGCGGGCGGTGCCGCGCACCTCCACCAGCGCCTTGCTGCCCTCGAGGACCGTTTCAACGTCGAGCAGGCCGAGCCCTTCGATCCGCTCCGCCGGGCCTTCGAGCCCGATCGGGTCGGCGATGCCACGCCCCAGCATCTGGTAGCCGCCGCAGAGCCCGAGCACGGGGCGGCCGCGGCGATGATGCGCGAGGATGTCGATGTCCCATCCTTGCGCGCGCAGGAACTTCAGGTCGGCGATGGTCGCCTTGGACCCGGCGAGGAGGATCAGCGCGGCCTCTGCCGGGATCGGGGTGCCGGGAGGCACCATCACCAGTTCGATGCCCGGCTCCAGCCGGAGCGGATCGAGGTCATCGAAGTTCGCGATGTGCGCGGTGACCGGGCAGGCGACGACCATGCGATCCCCGGCGGCACGGCTCGGCCGCTGCAGCACGACCGCGTCTTCGCTCGGCAACCGCGCGGCATCCGCCAGCCACGGCACCACGCCAAAGCCGCGCCAGCCGGTGCGCTGTTCGATCGCGCGATAGCCGTCTTCGAACAGGGCCGGATCGCCGCGGAACTTGTTGATCAGGAAGCCGTGGATCATGGCGGCGTCGTCCGGATCGATCACCGCGCGGGTGCCGACCAGCGACGCGATCACGCCGCCCCGGTCGATGTCGCCGATCAGCACGACCGGGACGCCGGCCGCGCGCGCAAAGCCCATGTTGGCGATGTCGCTGGCGCGCAGGTTGATCTCGGCAGGGGAGCCGGCGCCTTCGATCACGACGATGTCCGCCCCTGCCGCAAGGCGCCGGTAGCTGGCGAGCACGTCGGCGAGCAGGCCCTCGCGCCCCTGGCGCCATTGCGCGGCCTTGAGCGTGCCGCGCACCTTGCCATGCACCACCAGTTGGGAGGTGCGGTCGCCCTGAGGCTTCAGCAGCACCGGGTTCATGTCGACGCTTGGCGGGACGCGCGCGGCCATGGCTTGGGTCGCCTGCGCGCGCCCGATCTCGCCGCCGTCGGGCGTGACCGCCGCATTGTTCGACATGTTCTGCGGCTTGAAGGGGCGCACGCGCAGGCCGCGATTGGCAAGCGCCCGGCACAGGCCGGCCACCAGCACCGACTTGCCGACATCGGAGCCCGTGCCCTGCAGCATCAAAGCGCCCATGCGACGGCTCCTGCGATCAGCCAGAGGAGCAGGCACGCGCGCCGATAGACGCGCAGCGCGCGGGAGAGGTCGCGGGGGCGGGGATCGGCGAAGCGGCCGCCGATCCAGGGCTTTGCCACGACCACCCCGTCATAGGCGACCGGCCCGGCGAGCCCCACGCGCAAGGCGCCCGCCATCGCCGCCTCGGTCCAGCCGGCGTTGGGGGATGCGTGCTTGCGCGCGTCGGCGAACATGGTGCGCCATCCGCCGCCGCCGGCGATGCAGAGGATGACCCCGCCGATGCGCGCGGGAGCGAGGTTCGCGAGGTCGTCGATGCGTGCGGATGCCCAGCCGAACGCGCGCCACCGCGGCTCCCGATGGCCGATCAGGCTGTCGGCGGTGTTGATGGCCTTGTACGCCCATATGCCCGGGAGCCCGAGCACCAGCAGCCAGAACAGGGGCGCGGCGATGCCGTCGCAGAAGCTTTCCGCCAGGCTCTCGATGCCGGCGCGGGCGACGCCGGTGTCGTCGAGAGTGGCGGTGTCGCGCCCGACGATGCGGCCGACGGCCGATCGCGCGGCCGCCAATTCTCCGTTTTCCAGCGCGGCTGCGACCGGGCGGACGTGATCGTCGAGGCTGCGCTGGGCAAGCGCGGGGGCGGCCAGCATCGCGACCGCGACCCAGCTCCACGCGCCGAGCGTGTATTGGGCGACCCACTGGGCCAGCGCGGCGACGGCGACGGCTATCCCCACCACCAGCGCGACCGTTGCGATTCCGGCGAGATGGCGAAAGCGTTCTGAGCGGTCCGGGCGGTTCCATCGGGCTTCGCACGCGCCGATTACCCGCGCGAAGCCGCCAACGGGGTGGCCGATCCGCGAGTAGAGGCGCTCCGGCCAGCCGACGGCAGCGTCGAGCGCGAGCGCGAGCAGGGCGACGGGCTCAGCGATCGGACAAGGCCCGGTCGAGCCGTTCGAGCGCTGCGGCGTCCGCGGGCAAGCCGATGCGCAGCCAATCGGGTGCATAGTCGAAGGGGCGGGTCAGGATGCCGTGGCGCGCGAGACGGAGGAAGAGGTCGTCGGCATCGGGCGTCTCGACCAGCCGGAACAGGGGGCAGGACCCGCGCGGTGAAAGTCCATGCGTTTTGAGCACGGTGTCGAGCGCCTGCTGGCACTTGGCGAGGCGGTGGCGTGTTTCCGCGATCCAGGCTTCGTCGCGATAGGCGGCGGTTCCGATCGCGATGGCGCTGGCGGAGACCGGCCAACTGCCCAGTCTTTGACGCAGCGCCGTGACAAGATCCGGGGCACCGCAGGCGAAGCCGAGCCGCAAGCCGGCGAGCCCGAAGAACTTGCCGAACGATCGGAACACCAGCACGCGATCGTCGGGCGAGAGGTGGGGGACCACGCTCACCCCGGGGGTGGCGTCGGCGAAGGCTTCGTCCACGACCAGCACGCCATTCGCGGAGGATAGGCTCCGCGCTAGAGATAGCAGCGCTTCCGGTGCCAAGAGGCGCCCGTCCGGATTGTTCGGGTTGGCGAGCAGCAGCGTGCCTTCGGTCACTGTATCCAGCGCATCTGGCGCAACCGGGTTCGGGCCGGGCAAGGCCTCTGTATGGGTGCGGTAGCCGGGCGCGACATAATGATAGGGTGCGGGCAGGCCGATGCCGGCGAGGAGGCGGAGGCCCAGTTCAGTGCCGGGAAGGGCGGTGATCGCCAGCCGCTCTGCGCCGATCGCGGCCGCCGCCGCGGCCTCGAGCGCTGCGGTGGATGCCGCCGAGGGCAGGGCGCGCAGGTCGTAGGCAGGAAGCTCTGGGGCCTGCCAGGGGAGGGGGTTGATCCCGGTCGAGAGATCGAGCCACGGCCGCGGCGCTTCCGGAAAGCATTGTGCCGCCTCTTCGAGGCAACCGCCGTGGAACTTGAATGCGCGCAACGCGAAGCCTCGACTTGGGGGGTGCGGGCCTCCATCAGCATTGCCGGCGCAACAGGCAAGGGGCAACGCGATGACGACCGTATCCGACCGCACGATGCTGGTGCTGGGCGGCGCCAGATCCGGCAAGAGCCGCTATGCGCAAGAGCTGGCGGAGGCGGGAAGCGAGCGGCTGGTGTTCGTCGCGACAGGGCAGGCGTTCGACGCCGAGATGACGGACCGTATCCGGCGGCATCAGGCCGATCGCGACAACCGCTGGACTACACTGGAGGCGCCGATCGACCTTGCGGATGCGATCCGCGAGGGGGACGGCGACAACACGGTGCTTCTGGTGGACTGCCTGACGCTGTGGGCGTCCAACCTGTTGCTGGGCGAGGAGGATGCCGAGGCGCATCTGGCGGCGCTGCTCGCGGCGATCGGCGTGGCACGTGCGCGCGTGCTGCTGGTCGCCAACGAAGTCGGGCTGGGCATCGTGCCCGACAATGCGCTGGCGCGGCAGTTTCGCGACCTGGCGGGCACCATCAACCAGCGGGTCGCGGCCGCGGTGGACCGCGTCCACATGACCGTCGCCGGCATCCCGATCGTGGTGAAGTAAAGCCGATCCCGCTTGACACCCGGGGGCTGCGGCCGGAAGCTTGCAGGGACGACATGGGAGAGACCGGACTTCCAGCCCGGCGCCGAAGGAGCAACCGCCCCGGAAACTTTCAGGCAGAAGGACCGGTCGTCATCAACATCTGGAGAGTGGCGCGCGCGCGTCCGCCGACGGGATAACAATCTCAGGCAGGAAGGACAGAAGGGGCATGGAACCGCCGGAAGGCGGGGAGTTCATCATGCCCGACGCGACCCTACTCGACCCCCGTACCGATGTGCGCCGCGCCATCAGTGTCACCGAATTGTTCACGATCGGCATCGGCCCGTCGAGTTCCCACACCGTCGGCCCGATGCGGGCGGCCCACGCCTTTGCAGAGGCGGCGCTGGAGGCGCTGGACCCGGTCGGGGTCCGCTGCGAATTGTTCGGCTCGCTCTCGTTGACGGGGCGCGGCCATGCCACGGACAGCGCGGTGGTGCTGGGACTGGCGGGCCATCTTCCCGACACGATCGATCCCGAAGCGATTACGGGGATCCTGCAAGGAGTACGCGAGGACCAGCAGCTGCTGCTGGGAGGGCGCCTGTCGGTGCCGTTTCGCCCGGACGACATCGTCTTTTCGCATGAATTCCTGCCCGGCCACCCCAATGCGGTGCGCTTCACGGCCTGGGACGGCGAAGGTCGCGAGTTCACCCGCACCTATTTCTCGATCGGCGGGGGTGTCGTGCTGGAAGAGGGCGGCACCCTGAAGATCGCCAATGCCATCGTCGCACACCCTTTTGCTTCGGGCGCCGAACTCCTCGAGGTCGGCGAGGAGACGGGCCTCTCGATCGGCGAGATCGTCCGCCGCAACGAGTGCGCGTGGCGCAGCGAGGCGGAGACCGACGCGTTCCTGGATGCGGTGCGCGCGGCGATGATCGCGTCGATCGACCGCGGCTGCGCGACCGAAGGCATCCTGCCAGGCGGCCTAAACGTGCGCCGCCGGGCGAAGGCGCTGCATGCCACGCTTTCCGCGCGCAGCGATCGCGCCGCGCCTGCGTCGGTGATGGAGTGGATCAGCCTGTGGGCGCTGGCCGTGAACGAGGAGAATGCGGCCGGCGGCCGCGTCGTGACCGCTCCCACCAACGGGGCGGCCGGGGTGATCCCGGCGGTGCTGCGCTATTATGAAGAGTTCGTGGAAGGGGCGACGCTGGAGGGATCCCGCACGCTGCTCGCGACCGCGGCGGGGATCGGCTTTCTCTACAAGAAGCGCGCCTCCATCTCGGCGGCCGAAATGGGGTGCCAGGGCGAAGTCGGCGTCGCCTGTTCGATGGCGGCGGCAGGGCTGGCGGCGGTGCTCGGCGGCACGAACCAGCAGATCGAGAATGCCGCCGAGATCGGCATGGAGCATAATCTTGGCCTCACCTGCGACCCGATCGGCGGGCTGGTGCAGGTGCCCTGCATCGAGCGCAACACGATGGGCGCGGTAAAGGCTGTCAACGCTGCCCACCTGGCCCTGCACGGCGACGGCAGCCATATCGTCCCGCTGGACGCCGTGATCGAGACGATGCGCCAGACCGGTGACCACATGCGATCCGAATATAAGGAGACGAGCCTGGGTGGGCTGGCGGTGAACGTCGTCGCCTGCTGACCGGCTTGCTGCCGTGGGCATTCCGGTCCATGCGCCGGCGATGCCAAAGATCCGTGCCGACCAGCTGCTTGTCGACCGTGGCCTCGCTGAAAGCCGTACCCGCGCGCAGGCGCTGGTGATGGCCGGCCTGGTGTTCATCGGGGACCGCAAGATCGAGAAGCCGGGACAGCAGGTGGCGGACGATGCCGCGCTGGATGTCCGCGGACGCGACCATCCCTGGGTTTCGCGCGGCGGCATCAAACTGGCGCACGGCCTCGACCATTTCGGCTGGACGGTCGAGGGTTCGGTGGCGATCGACGTCGGTTCCTCGACCGGAGGCTTTACCGACGTGCTGCTGACGCGCGGCGCTGCCCGGGTCTATGCGGTGGACAGTGGCACCAACCAGCTCGCCTGGAAGCTGCGGCAGGATCCGCGGGTGATCGTCCATGAACAGACCAGCGCCCGGCTGCTCACGCCTGACCACATCCCCGAGCCGGTCGACCTGATCGTGTGTGACGCCAGCTTCATCGCGCTGTCCAAGGTGCTGGACGTGCCGCTCGGCTTTGCGCGGGCGGGCGCCCGGCTGCTCGCGCTGGTGAAGCCGCAGTTCGAGGCAGGACGTGCAGAGGTCGGTAAGGGCGGGGTCGTGCGCGATCCCGAGGTCCATGCGCGCGTATGCCAGGAGGTGGCGGACTGGCTGACCGGGCGCGGCTGGCGGGTCGAGGGGGTGACGCCCAGCCCCATCACCGGGCCAGAGGGAAATGTCGAATTCCTCATCGCCGCCCATGCCCCCGGCGAAGCGGCAGGTCCCGAATAGGGACAATCGCGGCGCCCCGGCGGATGCTTGCAATGCGCCCGCCCGCACCGCAGACACGGCGCCCAGGGCAAGGACAGGATTGAGCGGGTGAACGAGATCGCATCCAGGGCGCAGTTGCGCGCGGGCTTCCTGCGCTGGGCGATCGTGACGGTGCCGTTCGTGCTGTTGCTGGGGATCGCGGTGGGAAGCCTTGTTCCCGCCGGGTCGGACAACGCCTGGTACGTCGCGCTCGACAAGCCCTGGTTCACGCCGCCCGACTGGGCATTTCCGGTCGCCTGGACGTTGATCTACCTGCTGCAGGGCATTGCCCTTGCGATGATACTGGACGCGCGCGGAGCGGCGGGGCGCGGGGTGGCGATTGCCGCTTTCCTGATCCAGCTCGTGCTCAACCTGGTCTGGAACCCCCTGTTCTTCGCCGGCCACAAGGTGTCCGCAGCGCTGGTCCTGGTCCTGGTGCTGTTTGCGGCCGTGCTGCTGACCACCTGGCTGTTCGCCCGGGTGCGGCCGCGCGCGGCGATGCTGTTTGCCCCCTATATCGCCTGGTTGCTGCTTGCGACGGCGCTCACCTGGGAGATCGATCGCCGCAACCCGGATGCCGAAACCCTTGTGCCCGCGACCTCGTCTGCCCAAATGGCACTCTAGACGCGGGAAGGACCTGATACATGCAATCCGAAAACCGGATCTTCGACGATTTTGCCAAGTTCGTGAACGGTGCGGCCGGCACGCTGGCCGGGATGGCACGCGAGGGTGAGAGCGCCGCGCGCGAGCGGATCCGTGAGCTGGTGGGCGGACTCGACTTCGTCAGCCGTGACGAGTTCGAGGTCGCAAAGGCGATGGCAGTCGCGGCACGCGACGAGGCGGATGCGCTGAAGGCACGGGTCGAAGCACTGGAGGCGCGGCTCGCGACCCCGGGGACGAGCACGCCGCCGGCAGCAGAGCCGCTTGCCGGCGACAGCATCGGCTAACGACTTTTCCCCAGCTTTCTGGACCAGCGGCGTGCGTCGACCTTGTGTCGGCGCGCGCCGATTGGCATTTCTGAACCATGATGACCGCCCACCGGGAAAGGACCTGATGCTCGACGAAGCCGAGGATGATCGCGACGCTGCCGCTCCGATCGACATGCTGGAGCGCTACTTCGCCGCACACGGCTGGTCGCACCAGCGCGACGAGGACGAGATCGTTGCGAAGGTCAAGGGAAGCTGGACCGAGTTCGAGCTGCGCGCGATCTGGCGCGCCGAGGACGGGGTGCTTCAGTTCCTGGCCTTTCCAGACGTGCGCGTCGCGGACGACCGGCGCAATGCCATCTACGAGACCATCGGCCTCATCAACGAGCAGCTCTGGATCGGCCATTTCGAGCTCTGGTCGTCGAGCGGCATCCTGTTGTTCCGCCACGCCGCGATGATCGACGTCGAGGAAACCGGCCTCTCGCTGGAGCAGGCAGAGGTGCTGGTCGACTCCGCGATCGACGAGTGCGAGCGCTTCTACCCGGTGTTCCAGTTCGTGCTGTGGGGTGGAAAGACCCCGCGCGAGGCGATTGCCGCGTCGATGATCGAGACGCGGGGCGAGGCATGACGCCCCTGCCGGGGCCGTTGTGGCTGGTCGGTTGCGGGAACATGGCGGGCGCGATGCTGCGCCGCTGGCTGGAGGCGGGAACCGTCGCCGCGCCGAACGTCACGGTGATCAACCGCAGCGGCACGCTTTCGATCGACGGTATCCGGGTCGTGACCGAGGTGCCGGCCGACGCACCCGCACCGGCGACGGTGATGCTGGGCATGAAGCCGCAGCAGATCGACGTGGTGGCCGCGACCGCGGTCGCGCAGCTGCGACCCAGGCTGCTGCTCTCGATCCTGGCCGGGGTCGAGAATTCGGCCCTTGCGGCGCGGTTTCAGGCCGACGCGATCGTCCGCGCGATGCCGAACCTGCCGGTATCGATCGGGAAGGGCGTGGTGGCGCTCCATAGCGACAGCCAGGACGCGGCGCTGCGCGATGCGGCGACGGCGCTGATGGCCCCGTTGGGGCTGGTCGAATGGATCGCGGAAGAGCGGCTCTTCGACGCCGTCACCGCGCTGTCGGGATGCGGGCCGGGGTTCGTGTTCCGGTTCATCGATGCGATGGGCGCGGCCGGCGCGGCGCTCGGCCTGCCCGAGGAACAGGCACGTCGCCTGGCAATTGCGACGGTGGAAGGCGCGGGCGCCTTGGCCAGCGGTGCGGATGTCGACCCCGCGACGCTGGCGGATCGTGTCGCGAGCCCGGGGGGCTCCACGCGCGAGGGGCTGAACGTGCTGGATCGGGAGGATGCGCTCCGCCGCCTGCTGGTTGAGACGCTGGCGGCATCGGCCCGGCGCAACGCGGAGATGGCGGCCGCCGCGCGCGGCTGATCAGCGGTCGCCCAGCGCCCGGATCATGGTGCGGTCGCTGTCTGGGATCAGGCTTTCGAGCACGGTCCAGAAGCCGGCGACCGCCTCCGGGCCGGCTGCCTGATAGGCCCGGGCGAGCCGCTCGCGGACCAGCTGATACAGGCGGGCTTCCAGGGCAGCCCCCTCCGGCGTCAGCCGGAGCAGCCGCTTGCGGGCATCGCGATCGTCGCTGCGGCTCTCCACCAGCTTGCGCTCGGAAAGGTCGCCCAGCACGCGCCCGAGCGATTGCTTGGTGACTGCCAGCAGGCGCAGCAGCTCGCTGACCGACAGGCTCGGCTTGCGCGCGATGAAATAGAGCGCGCGGTAATGGGCGCGTCCCAGCTTGTGCGCCTCCAGCTCCGCGTCGGTCACGCGCCACAGGTTGGCGTGCCCGAAGTAGAGCAATTCGAATCCGCGCCGGATCTCCGTCTCGCGGAGGAACTGCGCCGTGGCAGCGTGGCTTGGGACAGTCATGTTGACCTGTTCTGCCAGTGGGCTTAGGCCCCGGCAAGCCGGAACGGCACCGCGCCGTCCGCTTGCGGAGCACATCATGAACGACCAGCCCGATACGCGCTTTCCACTCACGCCCAACGCATCGCCGCTTCCGGCCAGCGAGCGGGCGGAGAAGCTGGTAAGCCCGGGTTTCGGCCGGGTATTCACGGACCACATGGCGATCGCCCGCTGGTCGGAGGACAAGGGCTGGCACGACACCCGGATCGTCGCGCGCGGCCCCGTCCAGATGGACCCTGCAGCAGCCGTGCTGCACTATGCCCAGGAAATCTTCGAAGGGCTGAAGGCGTATCGTCTGGAGGACGGCGGCATCGGCCTGTTCCGGCCCGAGGAGAATGCGAAGCGCTTCCAGCGTTCGGCGCGACGCCTGGCCATGCCGGAATTGCCGGAGGAGCTGTTCCTCGCTTCCTGCCGCGAGCTCTCGCGGATTGAGCGTGACTGGATCCCGGAGGGCGAGGGCGGTGCGCTGTACCTCCGACCCTTCATGTTCGCGAGCGAGGTCTTCCTGGGCGTGAAGCCTTCGGCCGAATATCTCTACATCGTCCTCGCCTCCTCGGTCGGCGCATACTTCAAGGGGGGCGCGCCGAGCGTCTCGCTGTGGGTGTCGCAGGAATATACGCGGGCCGCGGCCGGCGGCACCGGCGACGCCAAGTGCGGCGGCAATTATGCCGCGAGCCTGGTCGCGCAGGCCGAGGCGATCCGCCAGGGTTGTGACCAGGTCGTGTTCCTGGACGCGGCCGAGCGGCGCTGGGTCGAGGAACTCGGCGGCATGAACATCTTCTTCGTGTTCGACGACGGCAGCATGCTGACGCCGCCGCTGACGGGCACGATCCTGCCCGGCATCACCCGTGATTCGATCCTCCGGATGGCGCGCGACCAGGGCATCACCGTTCGCGAGGAACGCTATGGCATCGACCAGTGGGAGGCGGACGCCCGCAGCGGGCGCCTGCGCGAGGCATTCGCCTGCGGCACGGCTGCGGTGGTGACGCCGATCGGCAAGGTATCCTCGTCAACGGGCAGCTTCTCGATCGGTAACGGCGGCGCGGGAGAGCGCACGCTGGCGTTGCGCGACGCGCTCGAGAGCCTTCAGCGGGGCCGTTCCGAAGATCCCTACGGCTGGCTTGAGCGGATCGAAGGATAACCCCTTTCCACAACGCCCGGGCCCGGTATAAGGCCCGCGGCTGGTGGGGCGTCGCCAAGCGGTAAGGCACCGGTTTTTGGTACCGGCATTCGCAGGTTCGAATCCTGCCGCCCCAGCCATTTGATTTCTAAGCATTTTCTTCCCTTATTTGGTGTGTGGAGCGGGTGCGTTCCGCACCTCGTTCCGCAACTTGGCGGTGCGCGCTTCGAGTTTTGCGACCGCAGAATCACTCAGCGACGCGGTCATCGCCTGGTAGAGATCGAGCATCCGGGCGACCGTGGAGACGGTCCAACCCAGCATTGCGGCGATTTCTGAGGGCGTGGCGCCGGCTTGGGCGAGGATGGTGCAGGCAGTTCCACGCAGGTCGTGGAAGTGAAGGCCGTCGCGGCCAGCGCGCACAACCGTCTCCCGCCAGCGATGGTCGAAGTTCACCTTGCCCCAGGGCTTGCCGTTGCGGGTCAGGATCGTCTTGGCCACACGCGGCTGTGCGTCCAGCAGTGCCTTGAGCGACTGGGTGACCGGCATGTCGATCATGCGATTGCGCTTCGCCTGGCGTAGCCGGATGCGTTCCCCGTCATAGGCCGTCCAGGGCAGCGCCAGGAGATCGCCCTTGCGCTGGCCGGTACCCAGCGCGAGTTCGAAGGCGAGCCTAATTTCAGGCTCGGCAACCTCTTGCAGCGCGGCGATGTCCGGGGGGAGCCACAGCTTGTCTGCGCGGTCGGCCTTGTAGACCTTCTTTGGGCGGGTCGCGTGGTTGTGCATCAGCAGGCCACGGTCGCGGCCCCACTCCAAGATGATCCGGAGGACGCCCAGCACGGCGTCGGCCTGGCGCGCAGATGTTTTCGCGCGATCGTCGCGCCACTGGAGGAAGCGCACGCGGATCTTGGGGTCTTCGATCACCGAGAGCGGGTGATTGCCGAACCGCTCGCTGATCCGGAGCAGGGCTGCGTCGTAGTCGAGCTTCGTCCGAGGCGCGAGCTTCAGGTACTGCGGCGAGCGCTGATAGCCGTCGATGATCGCCTGGAGCGTGCCGTGGGTGCGGGCGATGCGCGGCGCCTGGATGGCGGCGTGGAAGGCCCGCATGAATGCGGGGGTGCCGGGCATGAATGGTTCGGCCTCATCGCCCTCCTGCGGCTTCAGCGCGCCGAAGCCGCGCAGGTAGTAGTAGGTGCGGCGGGTGCCGTCGGCGAGCTTCTTCTTGCTGGCGTAGATGCCCTTAAGCGGCACGCGCATGTTCCGCCTCCCACTGTTCCAGCGGCGAGAGCGTCGGCGTGCCGGAGCTGACACGTCCGAGGCGGTCGAGCAGATCGTCGTGGGCACGCAGATCGTAGCGGTTGGTCCCGCGTACCGGGCCGGGAACCAGCCCCTTCTGCGTCCAGATGTCGTACGTCGCCGTGCTGATGTGGCCGAGGTAGGCGCAGATGCCCGCCTTGCTCTGCAGACGCGCGTTGGGGTCGAACTCTGCGCTCATGCGGCGTCCTTTCGTCCTTCCAGAGTGTCGCGGATGGCGGCGGCGTGGGCGGCCGCAGCCGCGGCGTGGCGGTCGAGTGCGTCCGCTGTGGCGTTCAGGTCGCCGGGGGTGACGCCGCGTGCGGCCTCAAGCTTGGCCCGGAAGGAGCGGCGCTCGATGCCAAGGGCATCCGCAGCGCGGGCTGTGCCGAACAGGTCGGCAGCCTGGCGCAGCAGCATGATCCGGCGGGCGCGGTCGCCCATGCTGAGCCTGTTTTTAGGCTCGGTTTCGCCAGCCTCCGGCACGGCCGTCACGGTGCTCGGCCCCATCACCGTTGGCCCTGAGCGTCGGCAAAGGTCTTCACGATCAGCACGGGGATGCAGATCATGGCGACGAGGATGCTGGCAGCGAGGACCAGGCCGCGCAGGGCGCGGCGGGTGATCGCACGGCGCCTGAGAATGCGGCGGGCCGTCACAGGCCTTCTCCATCGGGATCGCAGCGGGTGCAGCTGGTCGCCGTCGCCCAGCTGGGCATGTCCTGAGCATGGGTCGAGGTGCCGCAACCACGGCAGACGCGCGGGTGTCGCTCCGCGGGCCCGTGCGCCAGCTGCCAGTACACGGCCGGATCGAGCGGGATCAGGGCTGCGAGCGCGTCGATTGTCTCCGGCCGGCGAGCCACGGCTCCCGGCAGCTCGACCGCGCCGACGACGATCGACATCGCCTTGGTAACATCGAGCAGGCAGATGCCGGGATGGCGGGTCGCGGTCGCCGCGTAGAGCGCGCACATCCGCTCCGCGAGCTCATATTCCGTAAGGCCGGCGGCGAGGCGCCGCAGCCGAAGATAGCCGCTCGCCGAAAGCGGTGTGGCGTCGGCTATCCGGGGCAGGGGCGGTCGACGGCGGGCGGGCTGCTGAAAAGCGTGACGGTGCAGCATGAGGGTCATCCTTCCGGGTCACAGGGCAAAGCGGGGG
>NZ_JASNVZ010000032.1:0-35644 GCF_049311085.1 Sphingomonas sp. 3-13AW
CCTCCCGCCCTCCCGTCCGCGCCGCGCAGACTGGGAAGGACAATGCCCCAATGACCGCCATCGGCCAGGATACCCTCGGCACCCGTGACACGCTCACGGTCGGTAACAAGAGCTACAGCTACTACAGCCTCGCAAAGGCCTCCGAGAAGCTCGGCGACATCAGCCGCCTCCCCTTCTCGATGAAGGTGCTGCTGGAGAACATGCTGCGGTTCGAGGACGGCACCACCGTCACCCCGCAGGACGCGCAGGCGATCGTCGACTGGCAGAAGGATGCCCGCTCCGATCGCGAGATCCAGTACCGCCCGGCACGCGTGCTGATGCAGGACTTCACCGGCGTTCCGTGCGTCGTCGACCTCGCCGCGATGCGCGACGCGATCACCAAGCTCGGCGGCAATCCCGCCAAGATCAACCCGCAGGTGCCCGTCCACCTCGTCATCGACCACTCGGTCATGGTCGACGAGTTCGGCACGCCCAAGGCGTTCGAGCAGAACGTCGAGCTGGAATATCAGCGCAACATGGAGCGCTATGAGTTCCTGAAGTGGGGCTCCAAGGCGCTCGACAACTTCCAGGTCGTGCCCCCGGGCACCGGCATCTGCCACCAGGTGAACCTGGAATATATCGCGCAGTCGGTCTGGTCGTCCAAGGCGGCCGACGGCAGCATGATCGCCTATCCAGACACGCTGGTCGGCACCGACAGCCACACCACCATGGTGAACGGCCTGGGCGTGCTGGGCTGGGGCGTGGGCGGCATCGAGGCGGAAGCCGCGATGCTCGGCCAGCCGGTGTCGATGCTGATCCCGGAAGTCGTCGGCTTCAAGCTGACCGGCGCGCTGAAGGAAGGCATCACCGCGACCGACCTGGTGCTGACCGTCACGCAGATGCTGCGCGCCAAGGGCGTCGTCGGCCGCTTCGTTGAGTTCTATGGCCCGGGCCTGGCCTCGATGACCCTCGCCGATCGCGCGACCATCGCCAACATGGCGCCGGAATATGGCGCCACCTGCGGCTTTTTCCCGATCGATGAAAAGACGATCGACTATATGCGCCTGACCGCGCGTCCGGAGGAAGTGATCGCCCTGACCGAGGCCTATGCCAAGGCCAACGGCTTCTGGCACGAGGCCGGCAGCGCCGACCCGATCTTCACCGACACGCTCGAGCTCGACATGGGCACCGTCGTCCCCAGCCTCGCCGGCCCGAAGCGTCCGCAGGACCGCGTCAGCCTGAACAAGGTCGACGAAGTGTTCAACGGTGACCTCACCAAGCTCTACAAGAAGGAGCAGCCGGAGCGCGTCGCAGTCGAGGGCAAGGACCACGACATCGGCGACGGCGACGTCGTGATCGCGGCGATCACCAGCTGCACCAACACCTCCAACCCGTCGGTGCTGGTCGCCGCCGGCCTGGTCGCTCGCAAGGCGCGCGCACTGGGCCTGAAGCCCAAGCCCTGGGTGAAGACCTCGCTCGCACCGGGTTCGCAGGTCGTCACCGACTATCTGACCAAGGCGGGGCTGACCGAGGATCTCGACGCGCTCGGCTTCAACCTTGTCGGCTATGGCTGCACGACCTGCATCGGCAACTCGGGCCCGCTCGCAGCGCCGATCAGCGCCGCGATCAACGGCAACGACATCGTCGCCGCCTCGGTCCTGTCGGGCAACCGCAACTTCGAGGGCCGCGTCTCGGCTGATGTGCGCGCGAACTTCCTCGCCTCGCCGCCGCTCGTCGTCGCCTATGCGCTCAAGGGAACAGTCACCGAGGATCTGGTGGAAACGCCGATCGGCCAGGGCTCCGACGGCCAGAACGTGTTCCTCAAGGACATCTGGCCGACCAACCAGGAGGTCGCCGACCTCATGGCGGCCAACATCGACGACAACATGTTCCGGTCGCGCTACGGCAACGTCTATGCCGGGGACGAGCATTGGAGCGCGATCTCGGTCGAGGGTTCGGACACCTACAGCTGGCCGGCAAGCTCGACCTACATCCACAACCCGCCGTACTTCCAGGGCATGACGATGACGCCGGCGCCGGTCGCCGACATCATCGAGGCAAAGCCGCTGGCGATCCTGGGCGATTCGATCACCACCGATCACATCTCCCCGGCCGGTTCGATCAAGGCCGACAGCCCGGCGGGCAGCTTCCTTCAGGAGCACCAGGTCGAGCGCAAGGACTTCAACAGCTACGGCGCACGCCGCGGCAACGATGAAGTGATGGTACGCGGCACCTTCGCCAACATCCGCATCAAGAACGAGATGGTACCGGGCGTCGAAGGCGGCATGACCCAGTATGACGGCGAGGTGATGCCGATCTATGACGCAGCGATGCGTCACAAGGCCGACGGCACCCCGCTGGTGGTCGTCGCCGGCAAGGAATATGGCACCGGGTCGTCGCGCGACTGGGCGGCCAAGGGCACCAACCTGCTGGGCGTTCGCGCCGTCATTGCCGAGAGCTTCGAGCGTATCCACCGTTCGAACCTGGTCGGCATGGGCGTGCTGCCGCTGCAGTTCGCCGAAGGCGTCACCCGCCAGTCGCTGGGCCTGAAGGGCGATGAGACCTTCACCATCCAGAACGTCGCCGGCCTGCGCCCGCGCCAGGAAGTCGAAGTAACGCTGGTCCGCGCGGACGGCACCACCGAGACGTTCCAGACCCGTTGCCGAATCGATACGGTCAACGAGCTGGAGTATTTCCTGAACGGCGGCATCCTGCATTACGTGCTGCGCAAGCTCGCCGCGTAAAAAGTCGCTGCGTTTTGGGAAGGGGCGCGGGAGCATCGTCTCCCGTGCCCCTTCTTTTTGCCCGCTGCTGCATTCTTGAGCAGCGGTCTGGAGCAGCTGCTTAATTCCCACGCAAAGGTGCGGAAATTACGCGCAAGTGCCTGTTGCAAAAACTGCATCTGTACCGACACATGTTCGCAATTGCGTGAATCCGTGCTGCGGCGCACAAAGGACGTGCCTTTCAGGCATCCTCTCCTAAACCTTTCAAAGGCCGACCTTCGGGTCGGCCCTTTTTTTTGTCTGGCGTTCTGGTATGCGCATGTCTCTGCAGCCGCCGAACGATAATAATCACTGGGAGCGGAGCCGCCGGTAAAAGCCGGCATGACGGCGGGTGCAGCGTGGGGGATCGAGCGGCTGCGCGCTGCTCTCCCCCACGGCATCTGCGAGGCAGCATCTCCGCACGTTCGGCGCTACCATCGGTTCATGACGATTCGGCTACAGATCCCCGACGCGCCTACCCACGAAGATCGCGAGGCCGTGCTTGCGCCGCTGCGCGCCTATAACGAGCGTATGGCGGGCGCGGCCCATGCCGAACCGCTCGCCATCCTGCTGAGAGACGCGGAGGACCGCGCGGTCGGCGGCCTGTGGGGTCGCAGCAGCTACGACTGGCTGTTCGTCGAGTATCTGGCGGTTCCCGAAGCGCTACGCGGCCAGCAACTGGGCAGCGCGCTGATGAAGGAGGCGGAACGAATCGCCCGCGCACGCGGGTGCTACGGCATCTGGCTCGACACCTTCGCGTTCCAGGCGCGCGGCTTTTACGAGAAGCTGGGCTTCACCGTGTTCGGGACACTGGAAAATCACCCGCGCGGCAGCCGCCGCTTCTTCCTGAGCAAGACGCTCTAGGCGGCGCTACCGCCCCCGCAGCGCGCGCCCGGCAACGGTGTCCAGCCGCACCGCCAGATCGGGATCGCGGGCAGCGGGCGCGGTCAGCAGCGCGGTGTCGAGGCAGGTGTCGATCGGCGACGCCGGCCGCTCGGGCGGAAGTGCGGCAATCAGATGCTGCACCAGCGCCCGCGCCTTGCCGGCGTTGGCACCGAGCTGGGCGATGATCTCGGCAGTGTCGACCGCCTCGCCTTCGCGCCAGCAGTCATAGTCGGTGACCATCCCGACCAGCGCGTAGGGAAGCTCCGCCTCCCGCGCGAGCTTGGCCTCCGGCATCGCCGTCATGCCAATCACGTCACAGCCCCAGCTGCGATAGAGACGGCTTTCGGCACGGGTCGAGAACTGCGGGCCCTCCATCGCGAGATAGGTGCCGGTGGGCGATACCGTCGCCCCGGCGGCCCGTGCCGCATCGGCGGCAAGCGCGGACAGCCGCGGGCAGACCGGGTCCGCCATCGACACATGCGCGACCAGTCCCGGGCCAAAGAAGCTCGACACCCGCCCCCGGGTGCGGTCGATGAACTGGTCGACCACGGTGAAGCTGCCGGGGGGCCGATCCTCGACCAGCGAGCCGACCGAGGAAATCGCCAGCACATCCGTCACGCCCAATTGCTTGAGCGCATCGATGTTGGCCCGGGCATTGAGGTCGGAGGGCGGGATGCGATGCCCGCGGCCGTGGCGCGGCAGGAACACGACGCGCACATGCCCCATCCGCCCGACATAACAGGCGTCGGATGGCGGCCCCCAGGGGGTCTCCACGGTCTTCCAATGGCCCTCTTCCACCCCGGCGACCTCGTAGAGACCGGAGCCGCCGATGATCCCGAGCGTCCAGCCGGTCATTTCACCACCGGCAGCTCGATGTAGGAAAGCGCCGCCGCATCGTGGTGGATGCGGTTGTCGGCGACCACCCCGACCCTCTCGCTCTCATTCGGCCCCCCGGTGTTGAGGTTGCGGACGAACTTGGGGAAGTTCGATGACGTCACCTCCACGCGGATCCGGTGCCCGGGCAGGAAAGTGTTGCTGGTCGTCATCGGCGTGGGCTTGATCGTGTAGACCTGGCCCGGCGCCATCATCACCGGCTTGTCAAAGCCGTCGCGATATCGCGCGCGCAGGATGGTATCGCCCAGGATATAGGCGGTGCCGTCCGGCGCCACGTCGACCAGCTTGACCGCGAAGTCGGTATCCTTGGCCGAGGAGGAAACCGCCAGCACCGCGTCGACGAAGCCGGTGACCTCCATCGGCTCGGTCAGCGGGTCGCTGGTATAGACGAGCACATCGTTGCGCGCCTCCACGGCCCGCTGGTCATAGGCGCCCGGCTTCACCAGCCCGCCGTTGCAGCAGTCACCCCCGCCCACGGTCTGGACCGGGTTCATCGGGTCATACCGATAGCTGTCGGCCGGCGTCCCCGCGGGCGGCGGTGTGGGCGACAACCTGCCGTCGCCATTGAGGCTGTTCGCGCGGCCATTGCTGGCCAGGTACATGCGGACGGGACGGGCCTCGCGCGGCGGCCATTGCTGCGCGCGCTGCCACGTGTTCGCGCCCATCGTGTAATATTGCACATGCGGGGTCGAAGCCGGGAAGGCGTTGCGATCCCCCTTCAGCCAGCGATCGAACCAGCGGAAGATCATGCCGTCGACGTCGAAGCTGGTGTCGCCCATCTGCCGTTCGCCCACGACCGTGTCCGGCCCGAGCTTGGCAAACTGGCAATGCACATTGGGTGCGACGACCACATACTGGTTCGCCGCTGCCTCCGCGTCGCCCTTCGTCTGCCGGGCGTGGTTGAACAGCTCCAGGTTCGGTCCGATCGACACGTCGTACCAGCTGTCGAACCACAGCGACGGCACGCCCCAGCCCATGTCGTCATGGTAGAGGCCACCCTCACGCCAGCCCGGATCGGCCGGGGTGCGGTTGATGAATTGTTCAAAGGTGGCGGGCGGCTCGCCCAGGTCCGTCAGCATCTCGCTCACGGGCAGGTGCTGGATCTGCTTCACCCAATCGACGTCGGGCTTCCTTGCGTCGAGGTCATTATAGCCTGCGATCCGGGCGCGAACCTTGGGATCGAGGTTGGCAGGAAGCTGCGGGCGCAGCGGATTGTCGACGCCATAGAGCCATACGAAGAACAGGTTGCGCGGCACGCCGCCGGTGTACCAATTGCCCTGCTCCTGGAAGCGGCCGACCTTGCCGATGCCGGCTCCCGACGCCATCGGCACCATCGCGGCGTGCGCCGGGTGGTTCTGCGCCGCCAGCGCCAGCTGCCATTCGGCCGAGGAGGAGCAGCCGAGCGTTCCGACCTTGCCGTTGGACCAGGGTTGCTTCGCGATCCAGCTCAGCGCGTCATAGCCATCCGTCTGCGGCTTGCCGAGGATCTCATACTTCCCTTCCGAGAAATACCGGCCGCGCTCATTCTGGACGAGGAAGGCATAGCCGCGCTTCACCGCCTCGGCGGCGTAGCGCAGCGTCGATCCTCTCAGCTGGTGCTCGTTATACGGCGTCTTCCACAGGATGGTGGGCAGCGGTCCCTTCGCATCGCGCGGACGATAGATGTTGGTGGAAAGCCCGACCCCGTCGCGCATCGGCACAAGGACGGCCGTCTCGGCAATGCCGCGCTCCGCAAGCTCCGCCTTCAGCCCAGCGTCGCTGTACCGGCTGTAATCCTGCGCCGCGAGCGGCGTTGCGCACAGCGCGACGACCAGCGCCAATGATACGAGCTTCATGTGACCTCCCTGTCCCGGCACGATGTGTCGGGCGCGGGACAGGGCAAGTCAATTGGCGGCAGGTCGGACGGGGCGACAGCCCGCCCCCCCCTTCCGTCAGGCCTCGTTGAACACGCCGCAGGCGATGCGTCCGCCGCTGTTGCCCGAGGGGTCGGTCATCAGGTCGTCGGCGTTCGCATGGACGACGAACGCGGAGCCGTCTTCATCGAACAGGCCATCGAAGGTGCCGCCGGGGAGCGTGAATTCGATCACGCCGACCCCGTCCGTGCCGACGAGCAGGTTGGGCATGTCGCCCGCGTGCGGGCCTGCCGGGTTCTTCGAGCCATGCTGGTGGCCTGTCGGGTTCCAGTGGCCGCCGGCGGTGGTGAAGTCCGGCGCATCGCAGCGGCCCGTGGTGTGGACGTGGGCGCCATGCGGCCCTGCCGGAAGCGCGTTGACGCTCAAGGCGATGCGGACGCCGCCCGGCACTTCCGTGGCAGTCGCGGTGCCGACCGAGGCGTTGGCAGGGGTGCGCAGCGCCGCGGTCGCGACCCGCGGCCCGGAGAGGCCCTGGGCGCTTTCAACGGGAGCATTCTCGGTACAGGCTGCCATCATGGTGGCTGCCGCAAGCAGGGCCAGGTGCGTCTTCATCATCGTTCCCCTTTGTTCGTTGCCGGATCAATGGCTGACCGTCGTGGCGGTTCCCCCTCAGCGGGGCATCGGACCCGTGATGAGCATCGGGTCCAGTCGACGCCCCTTCCAGACCATGCCCCAATGGAGGTGCGGGCCCGTCGCGCGGCCGGTGCTTCCCACCGCCCCGATGACCTCGCCCTGCCGCACCCGCTGCCCCGGACGGACATCGATGCGCGAAAGGTGGAGGAAGGCGCTGCTGAGGCCCATTCCATGGTCCAGCATCAGCAGATTGCCCTCCAGCGTGAAGGGCGAGTCCGCCGCCAGGATCACGACGCCGTCCGCGGGCGCGGTTACGGGCGCGCCGGTCGGCTTGGCCACGTCCACCCCTGAATGATAGCTGCCGGGCTCCCCCGCATAGATGCGCTGGGAACCGAACCGGCCCGAGATGCGGCCGGTGGCAGGCCATTGAAACCGTTGAAGCCAGCCCTGGGCGCCGGTCTCCTGCTTGCGGGCCGCGGCGATCCTGGCGAGTTCGGGCGGGCGGCGGCGCTGGAATTCGGCGCTCGGCTGGCTGACCTTGGGCAAGGTCGGAAGGCGCTCGATCTGCCACGCACGCGGCGCGATACTGAGCGTCTCGACCTGTTCACGCCCATCGGCGAAGCGCGCGACCAGCCGCGCGGTCGGGCCGGCGTCGCGATCAAAGGCGATCAGGAAGCGGCCGCCGGGTGCCAGTGCGACCGGCTCTCCGTCCAGGCTCAGCGCCGTCACGCCGGCGGGCGCGGTGCCGACGAGCATGCCGCCCTGGATGCGCTGCCCTTCATAGCGGAACACCGCGGGGGTTGCGGCGCGCGGCTGCTGGGAGGCCGCCGGGCGAGCCTCAGAGCGCGTGACCGGCGCAACCGGCTGCACCGGCTCCGGCCGCCCTGCTCCCTGCGGCACCACCGCACAGGCGGGCAACGAGAACAACAGTCCTGCCGTGATCGTCGCGCCGGCGGAAACCCTCACGCCGGGCGCATCGCCGCGGTTGCGGCCTCTGCATTGGCATAGGCTTCCTGCCGTTCGGCGCTCCAATAATGAAGCTCCTCAAGCGGGATCTTCTCGCCGGTGCGGGCGCACACGACATGGTCGCCGGGCGACAGCACCCGGAAGCCGCCGGAGAGATAGTGGAGGCGCGCCTGGCGCGAGCTGTTCGACATCAACATCCGATAATCCAAAGAGGCATCAGAGCAGGCTCGGCTGCTCGGGCTTGTCCGAAGGATAGGGCTTGCCCCCCGGCCGCTCAACCCGCGCGTCCACCACGCCGTCGCGGAAGTGGAGCTTCAGGCCCCCGGCCGCACGCGCGGCAGCGGCGGAATCGATCGTCTTGCCCGAACCGCGCGCCTCCACCCGGACATAGCCGCGCTTGAGCAGATTGTCGGGGTTCACGCTCTCCAGCAGGCGGCCGGCGGACTCCAGCCGCTGGCGACCACGATCGAGCTGGCGCGACAGCATCGCCGGGCGCAGCACCGCCGCCTGGCGATCCAGCATTCGCCGCGCCTGGCCAAGCCGCCGCTCCAGCCCCAGGCCGAGGCGCTGGGCGAGATCGTCGACGCGCTGGCGCTGCGGCCCCAGCAATGCGTCGCGCCGGGGAAGGACGCGAACAAGCGCCGCCAGCCGCTCGGCCCCGCGCTCGTGATAGCGACGCACGCAGCGCTCGGTCCGCATCGCGTGGCTCTGCACGGTGTAGGCAAGGTCGGCGAGCACCGGCACAGCAAGCTCGGCTGCGGCCGTCGGCGTCGGGGCGCGGAGATCGGCGGCATGGTCACAGAGACTCGTGTCGGTCTCGTGCCCGACCGCGGAGATGACGGGGATCGAGCAGTCGGCGACCGCACGGACAACGACTTCCTCGTTGAACGCCCACAGATCCTCGATCGAACCGCCGCCGCGCGCGACGATCAGCAGGTCCGGACGCGGCACCGGGCCGCCCGACTCCAGCGCATCGAAGCCGCGGACGGCGGCCGCCACCTGCTGGGCAGCGCCCTCCCCCTGCACCTGCACGGGCCATACGACGACGTGGCTCGGGCAACGATCCTCGAGCCGGTGGAGGATGTCGCGAATCACAGCCCCCGTCGGCGAAGTAACGACGCCGATCACACGGGGCAGGAACGGCAGAGGCTTCTTGCGCGCCGGGTCGAACAGCCCCTCGGCACCGAGTTTCGCCTTGAGCTTTTCGAGCAGCGCCATCAGCGCGCCCTCGCCCGCAAGCTCCATGCGCTCGATCACGATCTGGTATTTGGAACGACCGGGATAGGTGGTGAGCTTGCCCGTCGCGACGACCTCGATGCCGTCCTGCGCCTGGAACGGCAGGGCGGCGGCCGCACCGCGCCAGATCACGCCGTCGATGACGGCACTCTCATCCTTCAGGCACAGATAGACGTGGCCGGAAGCGGCGCGTTTATAGCCTGAAATTTCGCCGCGCAGGCGGACATGGCCGAACTCGCCCTCCACCATGCGCTTCAGGCGGCCGGCAAGTTCGCTGACACTGACGGGGGCGGCGTTGTCCCCGGGGATCGGCTCGGCTACGAGCCGCCCCGATGAAAAGCCGGAAAAAGGATCGGGCATGAACGTCCTGCTGGTGGGCTCGGGGGGGCGCGAACATGCGCTCGCATGGCGGCTCGCACAATCTCCGCTCCTCGATAGGCTCTATGCCGCGCCAGGCAACCCCGGCATCGCGGAGCATGCCGAATGCGTGGATATCGCGGCGACGGACCAGCCCGCGCTGCTCGCCTTCTGCCGCGAACACGAAGTGGGCTTCGTCGTGATCGGGCCCGAAGCGCCCCTGGTCGAAGGCCTGGCCGACCGGTTGCGGGAGGCCGGTATCGCCGTGTTCGGCCCGTCGGCCGCCGCCGCCCAGCTGGAAGGGTCCAAGGGCTTCACCAAGGATCTGTGCCTGCGCGCCAACATCCCGACCGCCGGCTATGTCCGCGTGACCTCGCTCGAGGAGGCGCGCACCGCGATCCTGCCGTTCGGGCTGCCCGTCGTGATCAAGGCCGATGGCCTTGCCGCCGGCAAGGGCGTGACGATCGCGACCTCTCCCGAAGAGGCCGAGGCCGCGCTGGCCGCGCTGTTCGACGGTCCCGGTGCCGAGGCGGTGATCGAGGAGTTCCTGACCGGCGAGGAAGCCAGCCTGTTCGTGCTGACGGACGGCACCAGCTACCTCCCGTTCGGGTCGGCACAGGACCATAAGCGCGTCGGAGACGGCGACACCGGCCCGAACACCGGCGGCATGGGCGCCTATAGCCCGGCGCGCGTGCTGACGCCGGAGCTGGAAGAACTGTCGATCGACACGATCGTCCGTCCCACGATCGAGAAGCTGGCCGAAGAGGGCATGCCGTACAGCGGCGTGCTCTACGCCGGCCTGATGCTGACGCCGCTGGGGCCAAAGCTGATCGAGTACAATGCGCGCTTCGGCGACCCGGAATGCCAAGTGCTGATGATGCGCCTCGAAAGCGACCTCCTTGAGGTCATGCTTGCGACGGCGCAGGGTCGTCTTGCGGGCCACAAGGTCCGCTTTTCCGACGATCCGGCGCTCACGGTCGTGGTTGCGGCGCGCGGCTATCCCGGCACGCCGGCAGCCGGCGGCGCGATCCGCGGGATCGACGCTGCGGAGGCCGAGGGCGCACGCGTGTTCCAGGCCGGCACCCGCCGCGACGGCGACACGTTGGTGGCATCGGGGGGCCGCGTGCTGGCGGTGACCGCGTCGGGCCACACGGTCCGTGAGGCCCAGGCAGCCGCCTATCGCGCGGTCGATCGCATCACCTTTGCCGACGGCTTCTGCCGGAGCGACATCGGCTGGCGTGAAGTCGAACGCGAGGAAGCCTGAAAAAACAACTAGTTGAGCGGAGCGGCGACGCGCTATGCTTACCATCCCACCACATTTAGGCCGGCCGGAGGCGTACCCATGGAAGAAGTCGAACGGTCCAGTGAGACTGTGGTCGGCGCGGCGGAGCAGATGATGCCGTACACCATTACCACCCTCGTCTGCATCGCGATCTTCGCGGTGATCGTGATCGCGGCGATCCTCTGGGGCATGCGGATGCGCCGCCGCAGCCGAGCCTGCGACCGGGAAATACAGGAACAGAACCGTGCGCACCGCGCCCGTCCGGACGCGCCGGTCGCCGATCCGGACGCCCCGGGTCAGGCGATCGCCGCCGACCGGCGTGTGCCGGTCGAGCCGACCGACCTTCCCGCCCCCGTACCGCCGATCGTGCAGGAGCCGCAGCAAGCACCCGCCGCGCAGCCGGCGCCGGTCGCGCCAAGCGCTGCTCCGCCGGTTCCGACTGCCCCGGCCGCATCGGAACCCGTTGCCGCCCCGCAGCCGACGCCGACGCCGGCCGTTCCCATGGCGGCCGCGACCGACCTCACCACTTTGAAGGGCCTCGGCCCCAAGGTCGCGGCCCAGCTCGCCGAACTGGGCGTCACCAGCATCGCCGACCTCGCCGCACTGAGCCCGGCCGAGGCAGAGCAGATCGATGCATCGCTCGGCACGTTCCAGGGGCGCATGGCGCGTGACCGCTGGGTCGAACAGGCGCAGCTGCTCGCGGCCGGCGACCGCGCCGCCTATGAAGCGAAGTTCGGGAAGCTCGGCTGAAACGGCTTGGCCGGCGCGGTTCAGTCCGCGCTGGCCACCAGCAGCTTGTCGATCTTGCGGCCGTCCATGTCGACGATTTCAAAGCGCCAGCCCTGTTCGAAGAAGTGCTCGCCTTCTTCAGGCAGGTGCTTGAGCACCGCGAGCGCGAGGCCGGCGACCGTCGCATAGTCGCGATCCTCGGGCAGCTCGATCCCCAGCCGCTCGGCAAGCGAATCGGCCGAGAGCTGACCGGACACCAGCAGCGAGCCATCCTCGCGCTCGATGACGTTGGGGGTCTCCCCGGGCTCGGCATCCGACGCGAACTCACCGGCAATCGCCTTGAGCAGATCGGCCGGCGTCACCAGCCCCTCGAAATGACCATATTCGTCGTGGACCAGGCCCATCGGCACGTCCGCGCCACGCAGCGCCGTGAGCGCATCCATGGCGTCGACCTGATCGGGCAGGACCGGAGCGACATGCATCAGGCGGCGCAGGTCCAGCGTTTCGCCACGCACCAGCGCCGCGACGATGTCGCGTGCCTGCACCACGCCGACCACGCGGTCGATCGACCCTTCCGCCACTGGAAGGCGCGTGTGCGGCGTCTCGGCAAGCGCAGCGCGCAGCTTGGCCGGATCCAGCTCCAGGTCGAGCCAGTCGACACTGGTGCGCGGGGTCATGATTTCGCGCACCGGCCGGTCGGCCAGGCGCACCACACCCGAGATGATCGAGCGCTCATGCTCCTCGATCACGCCCGACTTGGTCGCTTCCGCCACCAGCAGCTGCAGTTCCTCGGCCGTGACGCGGGTCTGGTTCTCGCGGTCGAGCCCCAGCAGCCGGAACACCAGCCCCGTGGTGGTATCGAGCAGCCAGACCAGCGGTGCCGTGACCTTGGACAGCCACAGCATCGGCAGCGCCAGCGCTGCGGCGATCGGCTCCGGCGCGCGCAACGCGAACTGCTTGGGGACCAGCTCGCCCACCACCAGCGAGGCATAGGTGGTCAGTCCGATCACGATCGCGAAGCCGACAGTCTGGCCGGTCTGCGGGGCAAGGCTGAGCCAGGCGGCCAGCCGCTCGCCCACCGGGCCACCCAGGCTTGCGCCCGAATAGGCACCGGCGATGATGCCGATGAGGGTGATCCCGATCTGGACGGTGGAGAGGAACTTGCCGGGATCCCCGGCAAGCCGCAGCGCCGTCGCCGCCCCCTTGCCGCCGGCGCGCGCCAGCGCCTCCAGCCGTGCGGGCCGTGCGGACACGATCGCGAGTTCGGACATGGCGAAAACGCCGTTCAAAAGGACCAGCGCGAAAATGATCGCGACATCGATCCACGGGAATGGGGTGAACTGGGTCATTGTTCTGCCCCTCGCTTAGCCGGAATGCGGTGACCGCCACAACAGCGCGATCTTGCTTTTGGTCCACGGACGTTCAAATCGCATGCGGAACAATCAACTTGGCGCCGGTGTTCACCGGCAAGATCAGAATTTCCACGGAGGAAAAACAATGCGTAGTGTCTCGAAGCTGATGCTGGCGGGTGCCCTTGGCGCGATGACGCTGACGAGCGGCTGCGTCACCGATCCCGAGACCGGCCAGCGCACGATTTCGAAGACGGCGCTGGGTGGCATCGGCGGCGTGCTCGGCGGCTATCTGCTGGGCGACATCGTCGGCGGCCGCAACGACCGCACCGAAAAGATCGTGGGCGCGGGCCTGGGCGGCATCGCGGGCGCTGCCATCGGCAACTACATGGACCGCCAGGAGCGCGATCTTCGCCAGCGCACCGCCGGCACCGACGTGCAGGTCACCCGCCAGGGCGACGACCTGCTGCTGAACATGCCCTCGGGCATCACCTTCGCCTATGACAGCGCGACCGTGCAGCCGCAGTTCCAGCCGACGCTGAACCAGGTCGCCGAAGTGCTGTCGCAGTACAACCAGACCTATATCGACGTGTATGGCCACACCGATTCGACCGGGTCGGACGCCTATAACCAGACGCTGTCCGAGCGCCGTGCCGCTTCGGTCGCCGCATACCTGACCAGCCATGGCGTGCAGAGCGCGCGAATCGGCACCCGCGGCTTTGGCGAGACGCAGCCGATCGCCAGCAACGACACCGACGCAGGCCGCGCCGCCAACCGTCGCGTCGAGATCAAGATCGTACCGATCAACCAGGAAGAGCTGCGCTAAGGCCGAGCTGGCTCGGTTCGGACCCCGAACCGAGCCGGCCCCCGGGCTATCCAGGATTTGCACTTAAGAAACGCCCGTCGGATTCCGGCGGGCGTTTTTCTTTGCGGCTGTGGATCGGTAAGCCGGAGGCCGGCGCGCAGCCTCAGCGACGGCTCGCGAAAAAGTTCCGCAACAGCGCCGCGCCTTCGCGCTCGCCGATGCCCGGGTAAATCTCCGGACGGTGATGGCAGGTCGGCTGCGCGAAGAAACGCGGGCCATGTTCCACCGCCCCGCCCTTGGGATCCGGCGCGCCGTAATAGACGCGGGCGATTCGGGCATGGGCGATCGCACCGGCGCACATGGCGCAGGGCTCCAGCGTCACCCACAGATCGCAATCCTCCAGCCGATCGCGCCCCAGCGCGGCGGCGGCGGCGCGAATCACCCGCATCTCGGCATGGGCGGTGGGGTCACAGAGTGTGCGCGGCGCGTTTCCCGCGGTCGCAACGACCCGGCCGCCCTGCAGCAGCACGGCGCCGACCGGCACCTCCCCCGCCGTTGCCGCCGCACGGGCAGCGTCCAGGGCCAGGCGCATGGGTTCGGGAAGCGGGAAAGTCATTCCCGCCTCATGCCGTCTGCCGTGCCGTTACGCCAGCGACGCGCGGTGTGGGCGCCCGGTGGCCGAGACCCCCGAAGGCGCCCCCCCCCAGACCCCGGAGCGCGCGCTTACTGCGCGGTCTGGACGTTGTCCGCGCGCTGGATGTCGACCGTCGGCACCTTCACCGTGCGATTCTCGGTCCCCAGGTCCACGCGTCCGACATCGGCCTCGAACTTGGGTGCCTGGACGGAGCCCGGGCGGACCATGTCGATGTTGATGAGGCCCAGCATCATCGCGCCGATCAGCAGGAGGACCACCAGCCCGAGAATGAAGAGGATCGTGCGCATGAAGGATTCCCCGGTTGCCAAAATGATTCGCTGCCGGAATAACGCGCTCAGGTGGCGGCGGTTGCACGCTGCGCAGGTCACCGCGCTTGCCGGCGCGGTTGACGTGGCGCACCTCTACCGTTACTAGCGCCGACTTTCCCGGGGCAGATGCCCCGACCATTGCCGTAACCAGGAACCAACGCATGTCGCGCATTTGCGAGCTGACCGGCAAGGGCCGGCAGGTGGGTAACAACGTTTCCCACGCCAACAACAAGACCAAGCGTACCTTTCTGCCGAACCTGCAGAACGTGACGCTTCTTTCGGACACGCTGGAGCGCGGCGTGAAGCTGCGCGTCTCGACGCACGGCCTGCGCTCTGTCGAGCACGTCGGCGGCCTGGACAACTGGCTGCTCAAGACCAGCGACACCGACCTGTCGCTGCGCGTTCGTCGCCTGAAGCGCGAGATCGCCAAGAAGAAGATCGCCACCAGCGCCAACGAGGCGGCTGCGGCCTGATCCTGCTGCCTGCCGCCCCATCCGGGCAGCAGGCGGTCGATTCTGCTCCCTGCCGCCTTCGGGCGGCCGGGTAGCCGATCCGGCTATCCCGCCTTTCGGGGCGGAAGATCGAGCCGGAACTTCAAGAGCAGCGACTGCTCAAACCACATCTGGTTATCGTCGGATGCGAGCCACAGGATGGTCGCGTCCTTTTCCTGCGTGACGGCCAGGGCCTCATAATTGTCGTGAATGACGTCGCCGGCGAGCCGGGCGATCTCCTGCCCGCGCACCACCGCGCCCGGGCGAATCATGCTCGGCTCCACGACCGAGATAATCCCGGTGAACCCCTCCCGCAGCGACGCCGCGCGGTGCAGCACCAGCAATCGGCCGTCGGGAAGCTCCACGGCGTCCGTTGGCAGATACTTCTCAGGCGGCACGTAGCTGAAGCGGAAGCCGCGGGTCGGATCCTCCGTCGGGTCGCCCGCGAATCGCACGGCGTCGTTACCCACATGCGGCGGGGCCCTGCCCCCTTCGGCAAACACCAGGAACGCGCCCGAGCGGAGGCGCACCATCGCCTCCGGCCCGCTCGGGGGGCGCCACTTCGCCATTGCTGCTGGCTGGACATGGCGTTCGACAGCGGCGAAGTCCGGCGCATAGCGCCAGATCGCGTTCGCGCCCTCGAACCCGACCCAGATGCGGCCCGTCTCCGGATCGACCGCCATCGATTCGCTGTCACGATCCCGTTTTTCCCAGCCGGTGCCGGGCCCGTCGGGAAGCGTGAGAAACTGCGGCTCCGTGATCTTCCAGTCCCGCCCCATGCGAAAGCGGACGACGGAGCCAAAGTCGCTGAGCAAGGTGAAGCGATCGCCCTCCACCCGCATGGCCGAAAAGCCGCCGAACGCCCGGTCGCGGCTGGTGAGCCGCACGCCGCCCAGGTAAGTAAGCGCGCCCAGCTTCCGGTTGTCCGGGTCCTTCGCCCGCAGCAGGACGGGCGTGGCAGTAATGTCGGGGTCGTTGCCCAGGATCGGTCGGGGGACGGTGCCGGTCCAGCCTGGCACCACCGCCAGGGTCAGAAGCACCACGGAAGCGATACGCATCCCCTGCCCTTAAGCGGCGTTGATGCTTCGCAACAGTCCGTTCTCCCTGAACGGCGGATAACAGTCGTATTCAGGCTTCGCTCAATGCGACTCGGCCATACCGCCTACATCGACGACGGACAGACCGCCGCTGAAGAAGATTTCGAGTAGGGAGACCACCGATGTTCAAGAAGCTTTCTCTCGCAGGCGCTGCCCTGGCAATGGGCTTCACCGCGCTGGTTCCCGCCGCTCCGGCGATGGCCCAAGGCCGTCACTATTACAGCGATCGCGATTATGATCGTGGCTATCGCGGCTATGACCGTCGTAACGACCGCCGGTATGACCGCGGCTACAACCGCAGCTATCGCGGGGATGACCGCCGCTATTACAACAACCGCAACCGCCGCTGCGACAATGGCGATGGCGGCACGGTGATCGGCGCGGTCGCAGGTGGCCTGCTGGGCAACCAGGTTGCGGGTCGTGGTGACCGTCTGCTCGGGACCGTCCTGGGCGGTGCAGTGGGTGCGGTTGCCGGTCGTGCGATCGACCGTTCGGACAGCCCGCGCCGCTGCCGCTAAGATTTCGCTCCCCTGTTGCGTATCGGGAGCCCGGGGCCGGTCCAGCGATGGACCGGCCCTTCTAATGTGAACGCAGGGGCAGGCAGAACGCCCGCCCCCGCCGCCCGCATCAATACATGTGCTGGCCGCCGTTGATCGAAAGCGTGGAGCCGGTGACGAAGCCCGCATCCTCCGCACAGAGGAAGGCGACGCCGCGTGCGATCTCCTTGGCCTGGCCCAGCCGGCCTACCGGGATCTTGGCCACGATCTTTTCGAGCACGTCCGCCGGAACCGCCGCCACCATCTCGGTATCGATATAGCCCGGCGCGATCGCGTTCACGGTTACGCCGAAGCGCGCACCTTCCTGCGCCAGCGCCTTGGTAAAGCCGTGGATACCCGACTTTGCGGCGGCATAGTTCACCTGGCCATATTGGCCGGCCTGGCCGTTGATCGAGCCGATGTTGACGATGCGGCCCCATTTGCGGTCCCGCATGCCCGGGAACACGGCCTTGGCCATGTTGAAGCAGCCGCCCAGGTTGGTGCGAATCACCTCGTCCCACATCTCGGCCGTCATCTTCAGAATGGTGCCGTCGCGGGTGATGCCGGCATTGTTGACGACGACGTCGACCGGACCCAGCGCCGCCTCGACCTCTGCCACGCCGCGCTGGCAGGCATCATAATCGCTGACGTCCCAGCGGAATGCCGCAATGCCGGTGCGTTCGGTGAAGGCGCGTGCCTTCTCCTCATTGCCGGCATAATTGGCGGCCACCGTCATCCCGGCTTCCTTCAGCGCCAGGCTGATCGCCTCGCCGATGCCGCGCGTGCCACCGGTTACAATCGCTACCCGTGCCATGATCTCTCTCCCCTCACTTCGCGGCCGGGATCAACCGCTGTTTGTCCCAAGGCTAGGCAAGCGTCACCCAGCCCGCAAGCTCCGGGGCAAGGATGCTGCGCAGCATCCGCAGCCCAGTCGGCTCTGCATTGAGGCAGGGCAGATAGGCAAAGTCGGTGCCCCCCGCCTCTTCAAAGCTCTCACGCCCGCGAATCGCCAGTTCTTCCAGCGTCTCGACGCAATCGACGGAGAAGCCGGGCGCGACGATAGCGACGCGCCGCTTTCCGGCCTTGGCCAGCGCGACCAGCGTATCGTCGGTCGCCGGGCCCAGCCACTTGGCGCGGCCGAAGCGCGACTGGAACGCGATCACCAGTTCCATGCCCAATGCTTCCGACAGCAGGCGGCCGGTCTTCTGGCAGTGGCAGTGATAGGGATCGCCCAGTTCCAGCGTCCGCTGCGGCATGCCGTGGAAGCTCGCCACCACCGCATCGGGAGTGAAGGGCAGCTTCGCGAGATCCTCCCGCACCGTCTCTGCCAGCGCCGCGATATAGGCGGGGTGATCATAATAGGGCGGCAGCGTGCGGATCGCCGGCTGCCAGCGCATCTTGGCAAGCGCCTCGAACGCCTTGTCATTGGCAGTGGAGGTCGTTGCTGCGCAATATTGCGGGTAGAGCGGCGCGAGCAGGATGCGCTCGCACCCCGCGGCCTTCATCGCGCGCAGCCGGTCGCCGATCGACGGATTGCCATAGCGCATGGCCCAGTCGACCAGCACGTCCGGCCCGAACGCGTCCTTCAACCCCTCCGCCTGCGCCCGCGTGAACGCGGCGAGCGGCGAACCCTGTTCGGACCAGACCTGGCGATAGGCATGCGCCGACTTCTTCGGGCGCGTCGTCAGGATGATGCCCCGCAGGATCGGCTGCCATGCGATCGCGGGCAGCTCCACCACCCGCCGGTCCGACAGGAACTCGCCCAGGTAGCGCTTCACGGCGCGGGGCTCGGGCGCGTCGGGCGTGCCCAGGTTGATGAGCAGCACCCCGATCCGCGGCGCGGGGATGACGGGATGATCAGGCGGGGGGGTCATGCGTCTTCCGGTAGCAGCGGAAGCCGCCGGATGCGAACACCCGTTGCAGCCATGATGGCGTTTGCGATCGCGGGCGCGACCGGCGGCACCGCCAGTTCGCTGACACCCCCCGGGTCGGCATCGCTGCGGATGACCTCCACGCTGATCTCCGGCGTGTCGGCAAGCCGGGGGAGGCGCATCTGGCCGAACCCGCGAACGTCGGCGAGATTGTCGGTAAAGCAGGTCGATGCGCCCAGCGCCGCGGCCATGCCGAACATCAGCCCGCCCTCGATCTGCTGCAGCACCAGGTCCGGGTTGATCTGGCGGCCGCAGTCGACCGCGGCGACGAGGCGCTCGACCTTTATGCGCTGGTCCGGCCCCATGCGCGCCTCGGCCAGTACCGCGATGTAGGAGCCGCGCATGTGGTGGCAGGCGAGCCCCTGGGCGCTGCCGGGGATGCCGCCCTGCCACCCGCCCAGCGTCGCCACCGTCGACAGGCAGCGCGCGAGGCGCGGATTCCCGCCGAGCATCGAGATGCGGAACGAATGTGCCTCGATACCCGCGACATGGGCGAGCTCGTCGATGAAGCACTCGTTGAAGAAGCTGGTGTAGCTGTGCGCGCCCGACCGCCAATATCCCACCGGCACGCCGACGTCGGCGGAATGGTGATCCACCGCCAGCGCGGGGATGGCATAGGCGGGCACCGCGCCCTCCACCGCCAGCTTGTCGCCACCGCGAGGCAGCAGCATCGCGGCGCGCGCGGCAGCGTCACCGGCCAGCAGCCGATGCGACAGCGCATTGCCGACCGGAGGCGCGGCGATCTTGCAGAGCCAGCCTGCAACCGCGCCGTTCTTGCCGAGACGTGCGGTCAGGCGCGCGGCGGCGGGCGGACGATAGCGGTCCTGCAGACAGGTTTCGCTGCGCGACCAGGTGAGCTGCACAGGCTTTTCCAGTCGCCGCGCCAGCAGCGCCGCCTGTTCGGCGACCTGATGCTCCAGGTTCGCCCCAAAGCTTCCGCCGGCGATGGTGGGGTGCAGCACGACCCGGTCCTGCGAAATCCCCAGCGTCCGTGCCGCGGCCGCGCGCGCGAGGGCGGGCGCCTGGGTCGGCATCCACAGGCTTAGCTGGCCATCGCGCCATACCGCGGTGGCAGTGGTCGGCTCGATCGCCGCATGAAGCGCCGCGCCGACCCGGTAGTCCGCCGTTACGACCTCTGCGTCCTTGAACGTCGCGGCGAGATCGCCGACCGCGGTCATGCGGTTGCCATCCCCGTCCAGCGCCGCATCGAGGGCCGCGTCGATCGAGGCGCTGTCGACCAGCCGCCCCCGGGTCTCGAACCGCGGCGCCAAAGCGTCGAGCGCGCGATTGGCCGCCCACCAGGTTTCGCCGACGGCCGCGACCCAGTTCGGGTTCTCGATGACGGCGGACACGCCGCGAACCCGCTCGGCCGCGGCGCGGTCCACGCGGACAAGGCGGCTGTCGCCGATCGGGCCCTGACGAAGCGCGGCGAACACCATGCCGGGCAGCCGGATGTCGCCGGCGAAATTGGCGCTGCCGTCGACCTTGGCCGGGGCGTCGAGCCGGGGAAGGGGCTGGCCGGTCAGCCGCTTCTCGTCGCCCGTGCGAAGAGGCAGCGTGCCGCTCGGCAATTCCTCGCCCACGGCATCGGCGGCGAGGGTTCCGAACCGCTCCCGCTGCGATCCCATCACGACGAAGCCGTCGACGGTGGCACAGCTTTGCCAATCCGCATCCCAGCGGCGGGCCGCGGCCTTGCACAACAGGATGCGCGCGGCGGCGCCGGCTTGGCGTAGATCCTCCTCGAACGCGCGGACGGAGGTGGAGGCAGCGGTCAGCATCAGCGTGCCCGCCTGCACGTGCCGTCCCCGCACCGGCTCCGGCAGGTCGCCCAGCGCGTCCTCGAACAGGATCGATGCCGCCAGGCGATTGGCGTAGAGCGGGTTGATCGGGGCCGGCTCGACCGCAACCGTCTGCCAGTCGGCGCCGAGTTCGTCCGCGACGATCTGCGCCAGGGCGGTGAACACCCCCTGCCCCATTTCCGCCTGCGGGACTGCGACCGTGACCTGCCCGTCGGTGCCGATCTTGAGCCAGGGGCCAAAGATCGTCTCGCCCTCCGCGGCGGCCAGGTTGACGGCGTATTCGCGCGGCCACAGCGCAAAGGCGACCACCAGGCCGACGCCCGCGGCGCCGCCGACCAGCAGCCTGCGACGAGTCAGGCCCGCTCCCGAAGCCGCGCCGGGCGATGCTGCATCCAATGCCATGGCGCAGGCTCTATCGCCCCGCGCAAGGCCGCGCCAGCCGGCGGCGCTTCGACGCTTGGGTTTTGCCCGCGGGCGGCGTACCAGCAGCGCAACGACTTTCGGAGCCCCGACTTGATCCTTGCGACGCTTGCCGCTGCCGGCGGCCACATCCGGTTCGACCAGCTGGGGCTCGACCCCGTGGCCCTCGACCTCGGCTTCTTCACGCTGAAATGGTACTCGCTTGCCTATCTTGCCGGCATCCTGGTCGGCTGGTGGTACCTGCTCAAGCTGCTGGCCCAGCCGGGCGCACCGATGGCGCGGCGTCATGCCGACGACCTGGTATTCTATGTGACGCTGGGCATCATCCTGGGCGGGCGCATCGGCTATGTGCTGTTCTATGGCGAGGACATGTGGTCCGATCCGGGCCGGATCTTCCGCCTGTGGGACGGTGGCATGTCCTTCCATGGCGGCGTCGTCGGCACCTCGGTCGGCATCATCCTGATGGCCCGCAAGAACAAGCTCAACTGGTTGCGCATCCACGACTATGTCGCCTGCTGCGCCCCGTTCGGCCTGTTCTTCGGCCGCCTCGCGAACTTCGTGAACGGCGAGCTTTGGGGCAAGGCGACGGATGTCCCCTGGGCCGTCGTCTTCCCGCACACCGTCCCCGGCGGCCTCGATCCGGCGCGCCACCCCAGCCAGCTCTACGAGGCCGGGCTCGAAGGCCTGGGCCTGGGCCTGCTGCTGTGGTTCCTCTTCTGGCGCACGCAGAGCCGCTACGAGCCGGGCAAGCTGACCGGCTGGTTCTTGCTGGGCTATGGCTGCTGCCGCTTCTTCGTGGAGTTCTTCCGCGAGGCGGACGAGCAGCTGATGGAGTTCGCAGAGCGCACCGGGCTGCACATGGGCCAGTGGCTGACGCTGCCGATGATCGTGGGCGGCATCTACCTGATCGCCACCGCCAAGCGCCGCCGCATCCGCGTCGAACCGATCGCGGGGTCGGAGAGCGTCGCTTGAACGACGGCCCTCTTCCCGAGCGGCTCGCGCGGGCGATCACGCTCGGCGGACCGATCCCGCTGTCGCAGTTCATGGGCGCGGCCAACGCCCATTATTACAACACCCGCGATCCGCTGGGCGCGGGCGGGGACTTCACCACCGCGCCCGAGGTGAGCCAGATGTTCGGCGAGCTCATCGGGCTGGCGCTGGCGGATGCGTGGCAGCGGGCCGGGCGGCCGCCGGCCCGCTATGTCGAGTTCGGCCCGGGCCGCGGGACGCTGGCCGCCGATGCGCTGCGCGCGATGGCCCGCGCCGGGCTGAAGCCCAAGGTGCATTTCATCGAGACCAGCGCCACCCTTCGCGCCGCGCAGAAGGAGCGCGTGCCGGACGCCGAATGGCAAGTCGACCTGGTGGGCGTCCCTGAAGACGGCGCGCTGCTGGTCGTGGCGAACGAGTTTTTCGACGCGCTGCCGATCCGGCAGCTCATCAAGACCGAGGAGGGCTGGCGCGAGCGGCTGGTCGCCTGCCAGGACACGCTGTTCCTGCCGATCGCCGGCCAGCAGGGCTTCGACCCGATCGTGCCCGAGGCGCTGCGCGATGCACCGCCGGGATCGATCCTGGAGACCGCGCCGGCGGCGGTGGGGGTGATGCGTCAGCTGGCGAAGCGCCTGGTGGCGCAAGGCGGCACCGCGCTGGTGATCGACTATGGCTACACCGGCCCCGCCATCGGCGACAGCCTGCAGGCGGTGCGCGACCATGGCTTCGTCAATCCGTTCGACACCCCGGGTGAGGTCGACCTGACCGCGCATGTCGATTTCGGCACGCTGATGGAGGCGGCCCGGGTGGAAGACGCGCAGGTGCATGGCCCGATCGAACAGGGTTTCCTGCTGACCGCGCTCGGCATCGACTCGCGGGTGGCGACGCTGGCGCTCGCGAGCCCGGAGCGGGCGCAGCAGATCGCCGAGGATCGCGAGCGGCTGGTCGCCCCCGACAAGATGGGCGCGCTGTTCAAGGCGATCGCGGTGACCGCGCCCGACTGGCCGGTGCCGGCGGGCTTCGCATGATCCTGCGCGATGCGGTCCCGGCCGATGGGCCGGCGCTCTCGGAAATGGCGAAGCGCTGCTACTGCGACACCTTCGGCACGCTCTATCGCGCGTCGGACCTGGCAGCGTTCCTCGACGCAACGTTCGGCGAGAACGGGCTCCCGTCCCACCTCTCCGACCCCGCCTACAAGGTGCGGCTGGCCGAAGCGGACGGCGGCGCAATCGCCGGCTTCGCAAAGCTCGGGCCGGTCGCCTTCCCCGGCGACTGGGGCGCGCGCACGGCAGAACTGCACCAGCTCTATGTGCTCGGCCCCTGGCAGGGCGAGGGCGTGGCGCCGGCGCTGATCGACTGGGCGATCGCCACCGCCCGCTCGGACGGTGCGGACCGGCTGGTGCTGAGCGTCTATGTCGACAACCATCGCGCACAGCGATTTTACGCGCGCTACGGCTTCGTCGAAGTCGGGCGCTATGAATTCGTGGTCGGCGAGCAGATCGACGACGACCGCATCTGGAGCCTGAACCTGTGACGCAAACGCCCGAAGTGATCCGTGCCGCCGCCCTCGGCAGCGTTGCCCATGGCTTCCTGGGCCGGCGCGGGGGCGTGTCGCAGGGTCTCCACGCGGGGCTGAATGTCGGCCTCGGGTCCGAGGACGCGGCCGAGGTGGTCGCGGAGAACCGGCGCCTCGCGACGGAAGCGGTGCTGCCGGGTGGGCAGCTCGTGACGGTGCATCAGGTCCATTCCGCCGAAGCGGTGGCGGTGACGGCGCCGTTCGAGCAGGCGCTTCGCCCCCATGCCGACGCGCTGGTCACGGATCGGCCGGGGCTTGCGCTCGGCATCCTGACGGCGGATTGCGCCCCGGTGCTGCTCGCGGATGCCGCAGCCGGTGTCGTCGGTGCGGCGCACGCGGGTTGGAAGGGTGCGATCGGCGGCGTCACCGACGCGACCCTGGCTGCCATGGAGCGGCTGGGCGCGCGACGCGAGCGGATCGCTGCGGCCGTGGGCCCGTGCATTGCACGCACGAGCTACGAAGTGGACGCGGCATTCGTCGCGCGTTTCGCCGCCGCCGATCCTGAGAACGAGCGCTTCTTCACCGACACGCGCGCCGGCCATGCCCAGTTCGACCTGGAGGCCTATGTCGTCCACCGGCTCGCAAGCGCGGGGGTGCGCCGCATCGAGGCGCTCGGTATCGATACCTATGCCGATGCCGACCGTTTCTTCAGCTATCGGCGCGCAACCCATCGCGGCGAGCCCGATTACGGCCGCCAGATCGCGATCATCGGCCTCGCGCAGGGATAAGGCCGCGCGGCGGTCACCCGCCGCCGATGCCCTCGATTACTTTGCCGGTGCCCTCGCACTCCCAACATTCCTTGCCGTCGAGACGCCCGGTCCCACCGCAGCGCGGGCAGAGGTTCTCGCCCGTGCCAGGAGTTCCGGGCGGGGCGACGTCGCCCGGGGCCAAGGGTTTCTCGTCCATCACATCCTCCTCTTCGTGAAGCGCTGAACGCATCGCCGCGACCGACGCTCCGCCCGGGGCCATGCGATCCGGCTCGACAGCGGCAGCCTGCGGCGGCATCAGGAAAACATGTCCCCCCGTTTCGAATTCACCATCCATGCGACCGACGGCCGCGCCCGTACGGGCGAGATCGCCATGCGTCGCGGTACCATCCGCACCCCCGCCTTCATGCCGGTCGGCACCGCCGCCACGGTGAAAGCCGTGAAGCCGGCCGACGTGCGTGCGTCGGGCGCCGACATCCTGCTCGGCAACACCTATCACCTGATGCTGCGCCCCGGCGCCGAGCGCGTCCATCGCCTTGGCGGCCTCCACGGCTTCATGGGCTGGGACCGGCCGATCCTCACCGACAGCGGCGGCTATCAGGTGATGAGCCTGTCGGACCTCACCAAGCGCTCCGAAGACGGCGTGGAGTTCAAGAGCCACCTCGACGGGTCGCGCCATCTTCTGAGCCCCGAACGCTCGATGGAGATCCAGCGGCTGCTCGGATCGGACATCGTCATGGCGTTCGACGAGCTGGTCCCGACCACGGCCACCCGTGACGTCCAGGCCCGCGCGATGGAACGCTCGATGCGCTGGGCCAAGCGCAGCCGCGACGGGTTCGACTCCGGCGGTGCCCATGCGGAGGGCGCGGCATTGTTCGGCATCCAGCAGGGTGCGCTCGACGAATCACTGCGCCGGGAATCCGCCGATGCGCTCAAGGCCATCGGCTTTGACGGCTATGCGATCGGCGGACTGGCGGTGGGCGAAGGCCAGGAGGCGATGTTCGGCGTGCTCGACTATGCGCCCGCACAGCTCGACCCGGCCCGCCCCCGCTACCTCATGGGCGTAGGCAAGCCCGACGACATCGTCGGCGCGGTCGAGCGCGGCGTCGACATGTTCGATTGCGTGCTGCCGACGCGGTCCGGCCGCACCGGCCAGGCATTCACCCGCACCGGCCCCATCAACATCCGCAACGCCCGCTTCGCGGAAGACACGGGGCCGCTCGATCCCGAATGTCCCTGCCCCAGCTGCACCGGCTGGAGCCGTGCCTATATCCACCACCTCGTCCGGGCGGGTGAGATCCTGGGCGCGATGCTGATGACCGAGCACAATCTATGGTTTTACCAGCGGCTGATGGCGGATTTGCGCGCTGCAATTGCTGCAGGCACGCTTTCCGGGTTCGCCAATGATTTCCGGGCACGCTATTCCAGCCGCGGATGACCGCAATCGGAGAAGATCAATGACCGACACCCCCCCGATCAACGAAGTCGAAGCCGCTTGCCAGGAAGCCAAGCGCGTACGTGAGGCTGCGGCCGAGACCCCCAAGAGCGACCGCGCCGGACATTGGCCCGCAGTGCCGATCAGCATCGGCGTGGGCATCGGCTCGGCCGCGCTGACGGCCGCACTGCTCTATGCAAACCGCTCCCGTACCAAGCGCTGATCCGCGCAACTAAGGCCGATTGATGCACCCCCTTCGCGCTGCACTGCTGCTCGCCACCGCCCTTGTTCCCGCAACCGCCGTCGCGCAGCAGCAACGGCCCGCGGCGGCGACCGCCACGCCCCCGGCACCGGCCCCGGTGGCGCCGCTCGCCTATACCGAGCGGACGCTGGCGAACGGGCTGCGCGTGTACGCGATCCGCGACACTTCGACCGCCAATGTCGCGGTGCAGGTGTGGTATGACGTCGGCTCGAAGGACGATCCCCGGGGCCGGTCGGGGTTCGCGCACATGTTCGAACACCTCATGTTCAAGCAGACGCGCAACCTGCCGTCCGAGGCGTTCGACCGGCTGACCGAGGATGTCGGCGGCTATAACAACGCCTCGACCGGCGACGACTATACCAACTATTTCGAGGTGGTGCCGGCCAGCCAGCTCGAGCGGCTGCTGTTTGCCGAGGCGGATCGCATGTCGACGCTGGTGGTCGAACCGACCAGCTTCGCCTCGGAGCGGGGGGTGGTGAAGGAGGAGCTGCGCAGCCGCGTCTTCGCGCAGCCTTATGGCAAGCTGTTCGGCTTCTACCTGCCGATGATCTCCTACACCCGCCACCCCTATGCGCGGCCCGGGATCGGCAGCATCGAGGACCTGGATGCGGCGACGATCGACGACATCCGCGCCTTCCACGCGACCTATTACCGGCCCGACAATGCGGTGCTGGTGGTGGCGGGCAACTTCGATCCGGCGCAGCTGGACCGCTGGATCGACCAGTATTTCGGTCCCCTCACAAGGCCCGATCGTCCGATCCCGCGCGTAGACGTGAAGGAGCCGCCACGCCGCGCCGCCACGCACCGCGTCGTTCATGCCGAGAACACGCCGCTGCCAGCCGTCGTGCTGAGCTACCAGGTTCCGCCCGACAACCACCCCGATCAGGCTGCGCTGTCGGTGCTGAACGCGGTACTTTCGACCGGGCGCAACTCGCGGCTGTACCAGGCGCTGGTCTATCGCGACCAGCTCGCCCAGTCGGCCGAGACCTACCTCGACAGCAAGAAGGATACCGGCGTGCTGGCCGCCTATGCGATCGCGGCCGGCGGCAAGGACATCAACGCCGTAGAGGCCGCCCTAAAGCGCGAAGTGGCCCGCCTGCGCGACATGCCAATTACCGACGCGGAACTGGCGGAAGCCAAGAACGAGATCCTTGCCGCCGCACTTGCCCGGCGCGAAACCGCGGAGGGCCGCGCCTTCGCGCTCGCCAGCAGCGTGATCGTGAACGGCGACCCCCGCGCCGCCGACCGGCAACTCGCCGCCATTGCCAAGGTGGACGCCGCCGCCGTCCAGCGCGTTGCCCGCCGCTACCTCGGCGAGAACCAGGTCGCCGTGCTGCAATACCTGCCACAGGCAGAGGGTGCGCCTGCCGACACCTCGATCCAGGTGCCCGCCACGGTGGAGACCCGGCCGCTCGCCGTCCCGCCCGGCGTGACCGTCCACAAGGTCGCGTCCGAAGCCGAGCGCAAGCCGCTGCCCGAGGCCGGCCCCGCCGCGACGGCCGCTCTTCCCGCCCGCACCGAGACGCGGCTTCCCAACGGGTTGCGGCTCGTCACCGTGCCCAAGCCCGGGCTTCCGCTCGTTGCCGCCACGATGGTCGTCGACACGCGCGAGCTCTCCGCCCCTACCCGGCGGCCGGAGCCGAGCTGGTTCGCTACCGAACTGCTGACCGAGGGAACTCGCACCCGCTCCGCCACGCAGATCGCGGCGGAGATCGAGGCGTTGGGTGCCTCGCTCGACACCAATGCCGAGGATGACGGCGCGAGCGTCTCGCTGCTGGTGGGCACGAACGGACTTGCTCCCGCAATGGGCATCGTGGCGGACGTCGTGCGCAATCCCGCCTATGATCCCAAGGAGATCGAGCGAGTCCGCACCCAATGGATCGACTCGCTCCAGATCGAGAAATCGGATCCCGGCGCGCTTGCGGGCAAGGTCGCGGCGCGGGCGGTGTTCGGCGACAGCCGCTATGGAAAGATCGGGACCGAGAACAGCTATCGCAGCGTCGATCGCGGCCAGATCGTCGCGGCGCATGAGGAGAGCTGGCGCCCGGACCGGGCGACCCTGATCCTGGTGGGCGACATCACCCCCGCCAAGGCACAGGCCATGGCCGAGCAGTTGTTCGGTGACTGGCAGGCACCCGCTACAGCCAGCGCGCCGGCCGCCGAAGCCGCGCTGCCCAAAACCCCGCGCGTGATCATCGTCGACATGCCCGGCAGCGGCCAGGCAGCAGTGGTGGTGTCGCGCGCGGCCGTTTCGCGCGGCGACCCCCGCTTCCCGGCGGCACGGCTTGCGAGCACCGTGCTGGGCGGCGGCTTTTCCTCGCGCCTGAACCAGGAAATCCGCATCAAGCGCGGGCTTTCCTACGGGGCGCGCAGCGCGCTTGCCGCAGACCGCGAAGTGGGGCCGTTCAGCGCCACCGTGCAGACCAAGAACGAGTCCGCACCCGAAGTGGTCGACCTGATCGTCGGCGAATTGCGCCGCATCGGCCGCGACCCGGTTCCGACCGCCGAACTCGCGACCCGCAAGGCGGTGCTGTCGGGCGGGTTCAGCCGGGATGTGGAAACGCGCGGCGGACTTGCCGCCAAGCTTGGCGCCTATGTTCTGGCCGGCCAGCCGGTGGGGGCAATCGACAACGCTCTCGCCGAGATCGAGGCGGCGGACCCGCAGGCGGTGCAGCAGGTCGCCTCCGCCGTGCTCGATCCGACCGGAGTGAGCATCGTGGTGGTGGGCGACGCGAAGCAGTTCGCGGACGCCATGCGCAAGCGCTACCCGCAGGCCGAGGTGATCCCGGCCAGTGCGCTCGACCTCGACACACCGAAGCTGACGCGCTGATCCGGGCCGGCGGCAGGGCGTGAGGCTGCGACTCCCGGCGCGGGCACGCGGGCGGCACATCGCAGGGGCGGTCGCCGCCGCCGCGGCGATCGGCTTCTCGCTGCATGCCGGGAGGATCGTTCTGGACCAGCAGCAGCGTGCGGCCGCCCGCCGCATGGTGCTGCCGCCGCGCAGCAGCACCCAGGCAGAGGCACCCGCCTTTTCCGGCGCGCTGGCGGCACCGCAGGCCGGCACCACGGGCACGGCGCCGCTACCGGAGCTGCCGATTCCCGCCCTCGCCTCGCTCGAAGGCGACGCCTCGATCGTGCCGGCGCAACCGTTCGTGGCGCGCGGGACGGTGCTGGACCAGGCGCGCGCGCTCGAGTGCCTGACGACGGCCATCTATTATGAGGCGGCGAACGAGCCCGACAACGGGCAGCAGGCGGTGGCACAGGTGGTGCTCAACCGGGTTCGTCACCCAGCCTTTCCCGCCACGGTCTGCGGGGTCGTCTTCCAGGGATCGGAGCGGCGCGGCTGCCAGTTCAGCTTTGCCTGCGACGGGGCGATGGCCGGGCCGCGGGCGCCCGCTTCCTGGGCACGCGCGCGCCGAGTGGCAGCTCGCGCGCTGAGCGGGTCCGTGTTCGCACCGGCGGGCCTGGCGACGCACTACCACACCTATGCCGTCACCCCGGCCTGGAACCGCTCGCTGGTGATGACGGGAGCGTTCGGCGCACACTTCTTCCATCGGTGGAAAGGCTGGTGGGGCACCGCCGACGCATTCAGCGACCGCTATGTCGGGCGTGAGCCGGTGCCGGGACCGCATGTCCCCTCCCCGCTCGACCCGTTGCCGCTGCCGGCGACGATGGCGGGAAGCGCGGCGGAGGCCGTTCCCCGTCCCGGAACACCCGCGCCGGCGCCGAGCAGCACGCCCACATCAGCGCCGGTGCCCGCAGAGAACAAGCTGCCGGAGTCGGCCGTGCTCGATCGGTGGAAGGATTCGGGCAAGCCGCTGCGCTGATGCAGGCGGACGCCCCGCCGCTGGCGGCGAGGCGTCCCTTGTCGTTGGTGGGCGGGATCAGCGGCGGTGGCCGCGGTTCCGATCATGCTTCTGAACCTGGGTGCGGGCCGCCAGCCGGTCGAGACGCTGATCCAGGTCGCGGCGCTCGCTCACCGACAGGCCACCGCCGCTGCGGCGGTACCGATTCTCAAGCTGGCTTATCTGGCGCAGCTCGGTGCGAAGGCGAACGGCCTCGCGGCGGTCCAGCTGGCCGGTACGGATACCCTGGTCGATCCGGCGCTCGATCGACGTCTGGCGCTGGTTGACGTTCTGCCACGGAGCCGCGCTGGCGGCGGTGGGCAGTGCGGTCGCGGCAATCCCCAGGCTCGCGATCATCAGTGCGATCTTCTTCATGGCTACACTCCTCAAATCCGACCATCGTCCGGTCGAGAAGCAATTTGGGAGACAGCAGTCTCACGATCTTGTCAGCGAAGCCGGTTTTGTGTCGCCGTTTGTCGCGAGCGCGCCAGCTTTGTTCAGCTTCCGGCGCCGGCGCATACAAAACGGGCGACCCGTCGAATGACAGGCCGCCCGAGAGGGGAGCGCATGGGGGACGCGATCAGTGGGTCACGCAGCGCGCGTGCGGGTGCCTGCCAGCCGGCCACGGCCGATGCTGGTAAGGAGCGTCTCGAACTGGTGGGTGCTGAACCCCGCCTTCAGGAAGCGCACGATCTCGGACTTGGGCAGGGCGTCGCCGCGGTGCCATGCCAGCACCGACAGCCGGCGCAGCGCCTCGAGACGCGGATCCGCGAGCGGCATGCGCGAGCGCGCACCGAACAGCGTGCCCATCGCCAGCGCGATGCGGCCCGGCTGCTTGAGGCTCGAAAGCCGTTCGCCGCGCGCGATCGCCACGACGGACCATTCGAGCGCCGACAGATTTGTTTCGGTCGGCACGGGATCCGCCTGCGGGACCACCTCGGCAGCGACCGAAGCCTTGGCGGCGGCAGCACCGCCCAATTCGCTGAATGTCAGATAGCCCATCGGCCTTCCCTCACCTTGGATGGAGCCGACGACGGCGTTGCCGCTGCCAGGCCCTGATTACATACCGCTAGGTACATAACTCGGCCGGGTGCGTCAACGGGATTATTATACCTGCCGGTAGTTTAATGCAATATTTCCGTCAGGCGCTCGGCCACATCGCCAGGCTGGTCTTCACCAGGCCCTCCAGCGCATCACAGCTGGCGCCTGCACCGGCCTGCACCGTGATCCCCTGGATGATGGCGACCAGATAGGCGGTGAGCCCCCGGGCATCGATATGGGCGGGCAGGTCCCCTTCCGCCTTTGCCTGTTCGAACCGGGCGACCAGTGCCTCCTGCGAAGAGGCCCGGCGCTTGATGACCTCGGTGCGAATCGACTCCGCATCGCCGCCGCATGCGACCGAGCTGATCACGCCCAGGCAGCCGCGCGGACCCGAGGTGCTCGCGTGGCTGGCGATCGCGCCGCGCAGCAACCGTTCCGCCACTTCGCGCGCGGTCGGCGCCTCAAGCGCCTCGGCGATGTAGGTGAGCTTCTCGCGCTCGTAGAGGTCCAGCGCCTTGCGGAACAGCGCCTCCTTGTTGCCGAACGCCGCGTAGAGGCTGGGGCGGGTGATCCCCATCGCCTCCGTCAGGTCGGAGAGCGAGGCGCCTTCATACCCCTTGCTCCAGAACACCCGCAGCGCGGCAGCCAATGCTTCATCGACATCAAATTCCCGGGGACGGCCCCGGCCCGGACAGCAAAGCGTGGCTTTCATAGTCTCGTCATATAAACGGCTTAGCGCACACGGCTAGAGCGCACGCAAGGCCCGTGCCGGACGGATTCCCAGGATGGGAAGCGCGCCCAGAATCCCGATCAACAGGGTCACGCCCGCCCCCGCCGCCAGCGTCGCAAGCACCGTCGGGTAGTGCGGCAGCCATTCAAAGGCGAACACCTCCACCACCACATACCAGGCGCCGCCCAGGCCTAGCGCGAGCGCGAGCGCGGCAATGGCGATGCTCAGCAGCACATATTCGAGCGCCTGCACGCCAAGCACCTGCGCGCGCGTGGCCCCCAGCGTCTTGAGGATCACCCCGTCATAGGTCCGCGCCTCACGCGCTGCCGCGATCGCGCCGATCAGCACTGCAATGCCGGCGAGGATCGCGACGGAGGCGGCGGCCGCGATCGCCGTCGCCATCTGCCCCACCAGCGTGCGCACCTGCGCGATGACCCCGCCGACCTCGACAACCGAGACCGAGGGGAAGCGCGGCAGCAAGGCGCGGGTCACCGCCCCTTCCTGCCCCTTGGGCAGTTCGATCGTGGCGGCAAGATTGTGCGGCACATCGGCGATGGCGTTCGGGCTGAACACCATCACGAAGTTGAACCCCAGCGAGTCCCAGTGGATGCGGCGGAACGAGGCGACGCGGGCCTCGCGCTCCACACCCAGAACCGAGAAACGAATCGGATCGCCGAGCTTCAGGTTCAGGACGCGCGCGAGGTCCACGTCGAGCGAGACCAGCGGCGGCCCGGCATAGTCGCGGGGCCACCATCTGCCCTCGACCAGTTCGTTGCTCGCCGGCATCGTTTCCGAATAGGTGAGCCCGCGCTCGCCGCGGAGCGCCCAGGCTCCCTCTGGAAGAGTCGTGAGATCGGCGACGCGCGTTCCCGCATAGGCGGTGATCGTCCCGCGCAGCAGCGGGACCATCTCGATCCGGGCCGCCGGCGCGACCTGTTCGACGGTCTGACGGAAGGACGCGACCTGATCGCGCGGCACGTCGAGCGCGAACAGCGCGGGCGCGCGCTGCGGGATCGTCTCCTGGATATTGGCGTCGATGCTGGTGCGGATCGCCGCCAGCAGCACGAACAGGGTGAGCCCCAGCCCGAGCGCGACCACCAGCGTAACCGTGCGCGCGCCGGGACGATGCAGGCCGGTCAGCGCCAGCCGCAGCAGCGGGCCGCGGGGGCGCGGCAGCCGGGCGGCCAGCCAGCGCACGCACCAGCCGAACCCGGCCAGCAACAGCAGCGTGGCAGCGATCGTGGCGAGGAAGCTCGCGGTGAAGGCCGGCTGGTCCGCGGTGGCGACGGCGATGGCCACCACCAATGCACCGGCACCGCCCGTCCACGGCAGCACCCGGCGCCACGGCGCGCGCCGCAAATCCAGGCTGCCGCGCAGCAATCCGGCCGCCGGCACCGTGCCTGCGCGCACCAGCGGCGGGGCGGTGAAGGCAAGCGCGGTGAGCAGGCCATAGGCGGCGGCGAGCGCGAGTGGACCCGGATGGATCGCGAACTCCGGTGCGACGGGCAGGACGTCCCCGGCGATCCACAGGATCAGCGGCACCGCCAATACGCCGGCAACCAGCCCAAGCAGGATGCCGATGCCCGCAACCACCGCCACCTGCAGCAGATACACCCGCGCGATCCCCCCGGAGGTCGCTCCCAGCACCTTCAGCGCCGCGATGCTGCCGCGCCGGGTCGAGAGATAGGAGGCGACACCGTTGCCCACACCGATTCCGGCAATGGCGAGCGCGGCAAGTCCAACCAGCACGAGGAACTGGCCCATCCGGTCGAGGAAGCGCGCCGCCCCGGGGGAGGCGCGGTCGCGCGTCTTGGCTTCCCAGCCGCCGTCCGGAAAGTCAGCCTTGACCGCCTCGGCCGCAGTGTCCGGGCTGCGCGCGGCGGGCAGTGCGATGCGGTACTTGCGCTCGTACAGGCTGCCGGGCTGGATCAGGCCGGTGCGCCCAATCCCCTCCAGCGTGACGATTGCTACCGGGCCGAGCGTAAACCCCTCCCCCAGCCGATCCGGCTCATCGGCGATGATGCCCGCGATCGTAAACTGCGCCGTGCCCAGCCGAAGCCGTCCGCCAACCCGCACGCCCAGCCGTTCGGCGAGGCCAGGCGCGATCCAGACCTTTGCGGCATCGGCAGGGTGCGCGATGCTTCCGTCGGCGAGGGTGAGGTTGCCGTAGAGGGGATAGGCGCCGTCGACGCCCTTCAGCGTCACCGGCACCGTCTGCGGCGCGTCGGCGCCGTCCTCGCGGACGGCCATCGCCTGCATGCCGACCGTTTCCGACATCCGGCCAAGCCGGGAGAATGCGGCGCGCTCCGCCTCGGTCGCGGCGCGCTGGGACGTGGCGAACTCGACGTCCCCGCCAAGGATGGCTGCGCCGCGCGACTTGAGCTCGCCGTCAATCGCTGCCGACAGGCTGCCGATCGCCGCAAGTGCGCCGACGCCCAGGAACATGCACACCAGCAGCAGGCGCAGGCCGCGGCAGCGCCCGTGCAACTCCCTGCGAGCAAGCCGCCATGCCAGCCGCCACTCGTTCACTTGGCGTCGTCCCGCACGATCTGGCCGTCCGCCAGCGAGACGATGCGATCGCAGCGCTCTGCCAGGGCGACATCGTGGGTGATGACTACCAGGGTCGCTCCGGTCGCCGCGCGCCGCTCGAACAGCAGGTCCATGATCGCGGTGCCGGTCGCAGCATCCAGGTTGCCGGTCGGCTCGTCCGCGAACACGATCTCCGGACGTCCCGCCAGCGCGCGGGCGATGGCGACGCGCTGCTGCTCGCCGCCCGAAAGCTGGGCGGGATAATGGTTGAGGCGATGGCCAAGGCCGACTGCCCGCAGTTCCGCCTCCGCGCGGACGAAAGCGTCACCTTCGCCGGCAAGCTCCATGGGAACGGCGACATTCTCCAGCGCCGTCATCGTCGGCAGCAGGTGGAATGCCTGCAACACGATGCCGATGCGGCCACGCCGGGCGCGCGCCAGCGCATCCTCGTCCAGCGCGCCGAAGTCGAGCCCCGCAACGGTGACGCTGCCGTCCGTTGCACGTTCCAGGCCGGACAGTACCGCCATCAGCGACGACTTGCCCGAGCCCGACGCGCCAAGCAGCGCCACGCTGGTTCCGCGCCGGACGGAGAGATCGATCCCCCGAAGGATTGGCGTGGCAGCGTCGCCGTCGCCAAGGGTCAAGGTTACATTGCGCGCGACGATCACCATATCGCCGTGGTCTGTTTCGGACATTTCGGAGGATCGCGTTGGAGGATGGTAGCTTTCGTTATGGGGCGGGTGCGCTGGTTCTCCAAGCCTTGCTGCTCGGTGGTTGCGACAGTCGCAGCGCGCAATCGCCGGCAGCCGACCAGCCGGGCACGGCGGTGAACGCGACGCAGGCGGCGAGCACCCCCGCTCCCGCAGTGCCCAACGGCCCGGAGCGCCTGGTGCTCGCATTCGGCGACAGCCTCTATGCGGGCTATGGTCTTGCGCGCGGGCAGAGCTTTCCGGACGGGCTGCAGACGGCGCTGCGGAGCGCGGGGATCAACGCGACGGTGATCAATGCCGGTGTCTCCGGCGACACGACGGCGGCAGGCCGGCAGCGGCTCGTCTTCTCGCTCGACAACCTCAAGCGGACGCCCGACCTGGTCGTGCTCGGGCTGGGCGGCAACGACGTGCTGCGTCAGATCCAGCCGGCGACCACGCGCGAGAACCTGAAGGCGATGCTGGACGAGTTGAAGCGCCGCAAGATCCCGGTGGTGCTGACGGGCATGATGGCGCCGCCCAACCTGGGGCCGGATTATGCCGGGCAGTTCAATCGCATCTTCCCCGACCTCGCCCGCGAATATGACGCGGTGCTCTATCCGTTCGTGCTCGACGGCGTGATCGGCAATCCCGCGCTCATGCAGGCTGATCGCGTCCATCCCAATGCGAAGGGCGTGCAGCAGATGGTCACCCGCATTTCTCCCGTGATCGCGGAGCGGCTGCAGCGGCTGGACTAGAGCGGTTTTCGATCAGTCTGCATCGTAGCCGCAGTTGGGGAAGAAGTTGGCGCATTCCTGTGGCGAGTAGAGGTCGAGGATGCGGCCGATGGCGTTCCATAGGCCATGGATGGTGCGCTCG